>CAZLHW010000041.1:0-14611 GCA_964559085.1 uncultured Acidobacteriota bacterium
CTCCCAGCTTGATACTCATGCCTGTCAGGGCTCCTTCATTATTCAATTCCCTCCGGCTTGCGTCCGGGGTTATCGTTCTTCCGGTCGTTCAGGCCGGCCGACAAAGCGGCTCCCCTGATCGGAATCTTAATTCTCCTGCCTCCTGGTGAGCTGGGCGTTGCGCGCGTCCAGACAGCGGAAGAGGGTGTCTCTGACCGCGTCGTAGGTGGCCGGCACTTCAATCGGCGGATTCGCGTATTTGCAGTCAATAGCCTCGTAATCCGACATGTGGTAGCGCGTTTTAAAGCTGGTGAATTTCAAGCCGTGGGCGGTGGAGATGACGACAATCCGGTCATTGGATCCGACCTCTCCCCGTTGAACCAGTTTCTTCAGCGCAGCCAGCGCCACACCGGTATGCGGACAGTTGTAAAGGCCGGTCAGATCTCCTTCCGCCGCAGCTTCCGCCAGTTCGGCCTCCGTCGCCTGTTCGACCGCTCCGTTGAACTGCTTCAGGACCCGTATGGCTTTCCTGACGCTGACAGGATTGCCGATCTGAATCGCGCTTGCCAGAGTCGCTTTGGCCTGTACGGGTTCGAAATCCTTAAATCCTCTCAGATAGCTTTGATAGAGCGGATTGGCGTTCTCCGCCTGTGCGCAGACAATGCGCGGCATTTTGTCAATCAGTCCCACTTCTTTCATCAGCAGAAACCCCTGGCCCAGAGCGCTTACATTGCCGAGGTTGCCGCCCGGGATCACGATGAGATCGGGGACCGACCAGTCGAACTGCTGGCACAACTCAAAGCTGATGGTTTTCTGGCCCTCGATGCGCAGCGAATTCATCGAGTTGGCCAAATAGATATTGTTGCGGCTCGTGATCTGCCGCACGATTTGCATGCAGCCGTCAAAGTCGGTGTCGATGGCCAGTGTGATGGCGCCGTGCGCCAGCGGTTGCACGAGCTGCGCACTCGAGACTTTGTTTTTGGGCAGAAAAACGATCGCCGGGATCCCGGCCGTTGCGCAATACGCTGCAAGAGAGGCCGAGGTGTCGCCCGTTGAGGCACAGGCTACAGCGGGAATGTTCTTCCCTTCGCTTCGCATCTGCTTAACCATGCTGACAAGAACGGTCATGCCAAGATCTTTGAAAGACCCGCTGTGGCTGTTGCCGCACTGCTTGATCCACAGATCCTTCAGCCCCCATCGGTTTCCAAGCTGTTCGGCCCAGAAAAGGTTGCTCCCCCCCTCGCACGTGGATACGACGTTCTCGTCGTCGACATCCGGACAGACAAATTCCTTTTTGCCCCATACGCCGGAACCATAGGGCCAGAAGGTTCGCATGAAGCGGCTGTCAAAAATGTCCTTCCATTCTTCAGCGGATGTCATCCGCAACGGCTCGATATCATGGACTACTTCCAACAAATCCTGGCAATTCGGGCATTGATAAATGACTTCGTTAAGCGGATATTCGCCCGGGCATCCGCTGATGCATCGAAAAACAGCGCGGTATTTGGCCGCCGGGTTGGGATTCTTCAATGGAAACATCATAGTCGTGTCCTCGAATACGCCATTCTAATACAGCATGCGCAAAATCAAGAGAGTCTAGGAAACTCTGATGGTACCATCCAATCGGAATATCTAGAAGCCGGGAATATCATTTGTTCATTGTTCGTCGCCGGTCGCCGGCTTACAACGGACGACCGGCCCCGCTTCAGGTATTATGGAAGGCGAGGGAGACGGAGGCCTATGGATATAAAAGCTGCCGTAAAACAGAAACTGGATTCAATCCGCGCCGGCATTACCGGCCTGAGCCACAAGATTCATTCAAATCCCGAGGAAGGATTTGCGGAAATCAAAGCGGCGGAATGGACGTCGCGCATGTTGGAAGACGCCGGATTTGACGTGCAGCGGGGCATTTGCGATCTTCCGACCGCATTTATTGCGCGGGCGGGGAAAGGGCCCCTCCACCTGTGTTTCTGCGCGGAATATGATGCTCTTGCGGACATCGGACATGCCTGCGGCCACAACATCATCGCGGCCTCGGCCGTTGGAGCGGGAATTGCGGCATCCGCCGTTGCGGATGCCCTGGGACTGACCATTGCCGTGATCGGCACTCCTGCCGAGGAAAATGGCGACACGGGCGGTAAAATCCTGCTCCTTGAACGGGGCGCATTTCAAGGGATGCATGCCGCCATGATGATTCATCCTGCGCCCTTCGATGTGCTGACGCCCAAAGTCATTGCCGCGACCATGTTTGATGTTCATTATACCGGGAAGGAAGCGCATGCCTCCGCATTTCCGGAAATGGGAATCAATGCCGCCGATGCGTTGACGGTTGCTCAGACCGCCATCGGCCTGCTGCGGCAGCACATCCCGTCCACCACGCGCATTCACGGAATTGTCACCCATGGCGGAGATGCGCCCAATGTTGTTCCCGCGCACACAACCGCCCGCTACATTGTGCGCGGCGATAGTCTTTCGGAGCTCGAACAGCTTCGGCCCCGCGTTTATAAGTGTTTTGAAGCGGGAGCCCTGGCAACCGGCTGCAAAATGGACATCGTGGGGGGAGAAAAGCCCTATTCCGAAATGATCCACGATCCCGATATTGCAAGATGCTTCAAGCAAAACGCCGAATTACTTGGCCGTTCTTTTCCGGATGTCGGCGCGGCGCAGCAGAAATTGGTTGCTTCCACCGATATGGGAAATGTCTCCATGGTCATCCCCTCCATCCAGCCGATGATCGGCATCGATTCTTTCCCCGCCGTAAACCACCAGCGCGAATTTACGGCCCATTGCATCACCCCCGCCGCGGACCGTGCCTTGTATGACGGCGCGCTCGCCATGGCATGGACAGCCGTGGACCTTGCCGTTGATGAAAAGATCCGCACACGCCTGTTGTCGGGGAAACTGGAAGGTTTGGGCGGAATGGTTCGCGGCGCCTGACTTCCCGCCTTTTACAGGGCCGCGGCCAGAATCTCTTCGAGTTCTTCCCTCGTGAGCTCAATAGGATTGCCGCGCATGCTGCTGGACCTTTTGGCCTGTATTGCAACGGCTGGAATGTCCGCGGCTGTTATTCCAAAACCGGACAGCCTTGGAATAGATAGCTCGGAACAGAGATTCCGCACCCAGTCGGCGCCGTCCCGGGATTCCGCATCTGAATTCCCGGTTAATAGGCCGGCAACCTCTCGATAACGCAAGATCGCGGGCGAGTTCGGAGCCCGGGCTTTTAAGGCTTTTACATTGGCTTCCATGACTATTGGCAGAAAAATTGCACTGACAATTCCGTGGGGGATCGGAAAGGCGCCGCCCAGGGGAGCGGCAAGGCCATGAACGGCGCCCAGCCCTGCATTGGCGAGGGCAAGGCCGCCGAAAAGGCTGGCGAGCGCCATGTTTTCGCGCGCTTCAGCATGCAGCCCGTCCCGCCAGGCCTCCCGCAGCCAGAGCGCGACGCGGCGGATCCCGTCCCGGCACAACGCGTCCGTCATCGGGTTGGCGCGGTTGCAGACAAAGGGTTCGATAAGCTGCGCCAGCGCATCCATTCCTGTCGCGGCCGTGGCTGCCGGAGGGAGGGTGTACGTTAATTGGGGGTCCACAACGGCCAGCACCGGTAGCATTCGGGGGCTGCGCAGGCTTACCTTGACGCGGTGTTCCGGAGAGAGCAGCACGGCGTTGCGCGTGACTTCGCATCCCGTGCCCGCCGTGGTCGGTATGCAGATGCAGGGCGCGCAGGGCCGCGTCAGACTTTTGCCGCTGCCGACAACTTCCAGGTAATCGAGCGGGTTTCCCGGGTTCGTCATCAGCGCCGCAATAGCTTTAGCCGCATCCAGAGCTCCTCCGCCGCCGAACCCGATAATCAATTCACGCCGGGATTCTTTTGCTTCCCGGATTCCTTCCTGTATTCCGGGGATGGTGGGTTCCCCCGAAACCGAGAACACAGTGCAGTCGATGCCCTGCCGCTTCAAAGCGCCGAGAAAAGAATCGGCCCGTGAACGATTGCTTCCCGTGACGATCATGGCGCGGCTGCCGAAAGCAGAGGCCGCCGTTATCGCTTCCTGAACGCTCCCGGGTCCGAAGACAATACGCGTTGCCGTGGCAAATTCAAATATCATTGCCGGCCTCCTCCTGTTCCCTCCCTATCATAACGTAAAGCCTTCGTTTTGTTTCTGCTTCCCGGTAGTCCGAGACTCAAAGCCTCCAAGACCCCGGGGAATGGGATATAATGCGCGCGGGAGGCTCTTATGCGTTCGGTGAAAGCCCTGATTTGTCTGGCAAATGTATTTGTTGCATTGTCCGCATATGCGGAGGAGGGGATGTGGACGTTCGACAATCCTCCGGCGAAGCAGCTTCAAGAGAAATATGGCTTTGCCGTAACGCAGCAGTGGCTCGACCATGTGCGGCTTTCCAGCGTTCGCTTTAACGACGGGGGGTCGGGATCCTTCGTCAGTCCACGCGGCCTTGTCCTCACCAACCATCATGTGGCGCTGGGGCAGCTGCAGAAAATGTCGACCCCGGCGAAAGATTATGCCACCGACGGGTTCTATGCCCGGAGCGCCGCGGAGGAGATGCAGTGCCCGGATCTGGAACTGAACGTCCTGATTTCGATGGAGGATGTGACGCGCCGGGTGCAGGACGCCGTGAAAAAGGGGATGAGCGATAAGGAAGCACTTTCGGCCAGAAAATCGGAAATTGCGAGGATTGAAAAGGAAAGCCTGGATGCCACCGGGCTGCGCTCCGATGTCGTGAATCTCTACGGCGGCGGAGAGTATTGGCTTTACCGGTATAAAAAATACACCGATGTCCGCCTGGTTTTTGCGCCGGAGCAGCAGGCCGCCTTTTTCGGAGGCGATCCCGACAACTTTACCTATCCCCGGTATGATTTGGATGCCGCTCTGTGCCGCGCATACCAAAACGGCAAACCGGTAGACAGCAGAAATTATCTGAAAATCAACCCCCGCGGCGCGCAGACCCTCGATCTGGTGTTTGTGTCCGGGAATCCCGGGTCCACCGACCGGCTAAGTACGCTGAAGCAGATTGAGGCGCAGCGCGACCTCATTGTCCCCGAAACGATCAAGCTGATCCAGCGGAGGCTCGGAGTTTTAAGACGTTACGCGGCGGAAGGAAAAGAAGAGGCGCGCCAGACCATTGCGCAGATACACAGCCTTGAGAACTCCCTGAAAGTCTATCAGGGCCAATACAAAGGACTGCTGGATCCATCGCTGATCGCCCGGAAGCAGAAAGAGGAGGCGGATTTTCGATCCCGTGTCGCCGCCGATTCCGAGCTGCATAAGAAATACGGCAAGGCCTGGGATGAAATTGCCGCCGCGCAGCAAAAGCAGCGGATGCGCTATAAGGAGTTTCGCTACAGATCGGTGC
This sequence comes from uncultured Acidobacteriota bacterium, assembly GCA_964559085.1. Lineage (GTDB taxonomy): Bacteria > Acidobacteriota > UBA6911 > UBA6911 > UBA6911 > UBA6911. The sequence goes on from CAZLHW010000041.1 coordinate 5,347, forward strand.
GCGCTTCGCGCCTGGCCTCGCTGGCCTTATCGATCGTGCAGTACGTCGCCGAGGTAAAAAAGCCGGACATCCGGAGAGAGGACGGATTCCATGACAGCCAGCTGGAATCGCTGAGGTTCAGCCTGTTTTCGCCCGCTCCGATCTATCCTAAGATGGAGATCGTGCTGCTGACCGACAGCCTTCAGGAATCCGTCCGTGAACTCGGCGCCGGGGATCCTTTTGTGAAGGCTGCACTGGGGGGCAAATCTGCCGCGGACGCAGCCAGGGAGGCCGTCGAAGGAACCCGGCTGGCGGACCCTTCTTTCAGGAGGGAACTCGTGGACGGGGGCCAGGCGGCCGTCGAGTCTTCCACGGATCCCATGATTGCGCTGGCGAGGAGGATCGACCCTCTGGACCGTGAAATGAAGAGATGGATGGAAGACAATGTGGAGAGCGTGCGGACCGCCGCAGGAGAAAAGATCGGGCAGGCCCGATTTGCGGTGTACGGCAAGAGCGCCTACCCCGACGCGACATTCACCCTCCGCCTGGGGTATGGCGTTGTCAAGGGCTATCCGATGAACGGAACGGAGGCGCCTCCCAGGACCACATTCTACGGGCTTTTTGATCGCAGCATCGGTTTTGACGGGAAATTTCCGTTTCAGCTGCCTTCGCGCTATTTGGAGAGGGGGAATAAACTGGACTTGTCCACGCCGCTGAATTTTGTCTGTACCTGCGACACTACCGGCGGCAGTTCCGGCTCGCCCGTAGTGAACAGGGAAGGGGAACTGGTCGGATTGATTTTCGACGGAAATATTGAAAGCCTCGTCGGAGATTATGTCTATGACGAAACACACAACCGTTCGGTTGCCGTGCATGCCGCCGCGATCCTTGAAGCCTTGCGGACCTTGTACGACGCCGCAGCGCTTGCAGATGAAATGGCGCACTGAATCCCATTCTTTCCATTTCAAGGCCAATTATGTTTTCATTCGTAATTCGTCATTCGTCATTCGTAATTAAGTGATGATTCCTTTAAGAGACGATAATCCGATCACGATTACGCCTGTAGTCACATGGGGACTGATTGCAGTCAACGTGCTGGTATTTCTCTATCAGGTCTCCCTGGGGCCGAATGCCGGGCAGCGTTTTGTCTTTCAGTTCGGCGCGATACCGGCTGTTATCGTTGGAGAGCGGGACCTCCCGGTCGGTCTGGCCGTGATTCCCAAGGAGATGAGTTTATTGACCAGCATGTTTCTGCACGGCGGATGGATGCATCTGGTCGGGAACATGTGGTTCCTGTGGATCTTCGGCAACAATATCGAGGAAGCCATGGGGCATCTCCGCTTTGTCGTTTTTTACGTGCTCTGCGGATTCTTGGCATCCATAAGCCACATATTTGCCTATCCCGATTCGGTTATCCCGACCATCGGAGCAAGCGGCGCCATTGCCGGCTCGCTGGGAGCCTATATCATGCTGTATCCGCGGGCTCGCGTGTGGACTCTGTTCTTTCTGTTCTTTTTTGTGAGGCTGATGTACATTCCCGCCTGGGTTGTTCTAGGCGGGTGGGTGTTCGTCCAGTTCCTGAACGGAAGCATGGCTGCGGGAACACAGAATACCGGCGGGGTCGCATTCTGGGCGCATGTCGGCGGATTTATCGCCGGCATTTTTCTGGTGGGCGTATTTAAAAAGCGCCACGTGAAATTCTTCAACCCTCCGCGTTTTCATGCGGAGATATATTAAACGGAGAGAGCGAATGAAACGTGCGGTTTTAGTCGCGTTTTTGGGGGCCGGTGCTTTCATGGGCGCCCTGGACGCCGCTCCGCCGGATGCCGCAGCCGATCATGGCAGAGAGGTGTATGCGGCGCAGAAATGCGCGCTGTGTCATTCCATATCCGGCATCGGCGGGAAGAAATCCGCTTTGGATGGCGTGGGTACGAAGATGACGGCGGATAGTATGCGCAAGTGGATTCGGACGCCGAAAGCAATGAAACCGGATACGACCATGAAAGCCTATCCCAATCTTCCGGAAAAGGACCTTTCCGATCTCACCGCATTTCTGCTGACCCTGAAATGAGTCCATGCTATGAGATCGCTTGGAGCCTTTGTGCCTTTGAGTCTTTGAGGTTTTAAACTCAAAGGCTCAAAGGCTCCAAGTCTCAAAAACTACAGACTTCACCGGCGCCTTACGCGTTGGCGAGAGCCGCTTTCAGATCCGCCTCAACCGTCGTAATCGGTTTGATGTTGAATTTCTCCACCAGCACATTCAGCACATTCGGGGTTACGAAGGCCGGCAGGGAGGGGCCAAGGCGTATGTTTTTGACGCCCAGATGGAGCAGCGTCAGGAGGATGGCGCACGCCTTCTGCTCGTACCAGGAGAGGATGAGAGACAGCGGCAGATCGTTGACGCCGCAGTTGAAGGCCTGCGCGAGGGCGACGGCCACCTTGATCGCGGAGTAGGCGTCGTTGCACTGCCCGCAGTCCAGCAGCCGGGGAATGCCGCCGATATCGCCGAATTCCAGCTTATTGAACCGGTACTTGCCGCAGGCCAAGGTTAGGATTCCGCAGTCCTTGGGAACGGCTTCGGCAAACTGTGTGTAGTAATTGCGTCCCGACTTGGCGCCGTCGCAGCCGCCGATCAGGAAGAAGTGTTTGAGCTGCCCGCCTTTGACCGCGCCGATGACCTTGTCCGCCACGCCGAGGATTGCATTGTGGCCGAATCCCACGAGGATGGATTTTTCGGGCGCATCTTCGGCAAAGCCGGGCGCTGCCAGCGCGGCATCGATGACGGGTTTGAATTTGCCGTTTTCGACATGGGCGACTCCTGGAAAGCCTACAAGGCCTGTTGTGAAAATGCGGGCCTTGTAGCTTGGTTTCGGGGCCTGGATGCAATTGGTTGTCATCAGGATGGAACCGGGGAATGCATCGAATTCCTTTGCCTGATCCTGCCACGCGCCGCCGTAATTGCCTACCAGATGACTGTACTTCTTGAGTCCGGGATATCCGTGAGCGGGAAGCATTTCCCCATGCGTATAGACATTAATGCCCAGGCCCTTTGTCTGCTCGAGAAGCTCGGCGAGGTCTTTCAGGTCGTGCCCGGATACAAGAATCGCTTTGCCTTTGACGGGAGTGACGCGAACGCTGGTCGGGACCGGGTTGCCGTAGGCGCCGGTATTCGCCGCGTCGAGCATTTCCATGACCTTCAGGTTCACTTCTCCGCATTTCAGATTTAAGGCCAGAAGCTTGTCGACGGTCGGATTCGGCTGGGCCAGGTAATCCATGGCCTCATGGAAAAAGGCGTAAACCTGGTCGTCGTCCCTGCCCAGAATATGAGCATGGTCCGCATAGGCCGCCGTGCCTTTAAGCCCGTAGGTCAGCAGCTCTTTCAACCCGGCTAAATCGTCCCCCAACGCAGACCGGGAAGCGGCAATGCCCACCTGGGCGGCCTGTTCCAGCAGCCCGTCTCTTGTGGCCGCCGGAGTCCATTGTGCCGGACCTTCCAGTTTTTCGGGCGTCCGCCCTGCTCCCTGGCAGGCATGTGCGTACACTGCCTCGGCATTCTTCTTGATTTCCGCCGCTTTGCGGATCAGGCCTTCTATGCGATCGGCGTCGAAATTCACGTTGGTTACCGTCGTGAAAAGCGCTTCCGTCACAAACAAATCGGCATCCGGAATTCTCGTTCCCATCCGGCGCGCCCCGGCCGCATACTGGCTGATACCCTTTGCAGCATGGAGCAGCAGATCCTCACGTGCCGCCGGTGTTGCATCTTTCCCGCATACTCCAACTTTTTCGCATCCACGGCCGCCGGCCGTCTGCTCGCATTGGTAACAGAACATGCTCATTGTTTATTCCCCCCTTTTTATTTGTTTGTCTGGGATCCCTCACACGCGATATCGTACGTCCTGCCGTTGATGGCAAAATTGATATGGGTCAAGAAAACGCGCTTTTTTAATAAAATTACGCTCATAATCTCCGGATTCAAGGGCGCCCGATGAATATTCAGCGGATACTCGATCAGACGCGATTCTTTGAAGGGATCTCTCTGAGCAGCAAAGAAGCTCTGTCCAAGGTGTGCATCCCGTATGAGCGTCCGAAACAGACCGTGCTCTTCAGGGAAGGCGAACCCGGCGAAGCGATGTACCTTCTTGCCCGGGGACGCATTTCCTTAATGAAGCTTTCGCCCGAAGGCCGCGAAACCGTCATTAAAGTTCTTAAGCCGGGCGAGGTTTTTGCGGAAGTGATACTGTTTGAACAGAGGCTCTATCCCGTTACGGCCCTGGCTCTGACGGAAATCCTTGCGTTCAAGCTGATGCGCCGGGATCTGCTGGGGCTGCTGCGGCAGGAAGATTTCCGCAATGATTTCATAGCGATGCTTTTGCGCAAACAGCGATACCTTACCAGCCGGATCCAGCAATTGACGAGTCAGGATGTCGAACAAAGGCTGCGAGCATTCCTGTTAGAGCAGTATGGCCCCCAGGAACAGATACACATCGAAATCAATAAAAAGCAGCTGGCGGCTGCGATCGATGCAACGCCGGAAACACTGTCCCGGCTGCTTCAGGAGCTCAAACAGCGCAAGCATCTTTTCTGGAAGCAGGGAATAATTTCGGTCTCTCCTCAATTTTGGAAAGAAGCGTAGGCGTGGATTTCCGCGGCGTATGCCGGTCTTTCGTAAAATTGGGACGTGAATTCGTCCCTATTGGGTCCTGTTTAAAAACGCGCTCGAAATGGGGATCGCTATCGCGACCGTTTTTTTGCAATCGATTAGCTGGACCAAAGACCGAAATCCGATCTCGATTGCGAATCCAAGCCGCATCATTTTAAGACCCATGTTTATGGATGCGGGCCGGATGCCGTGCGCGTTGATCTGACTGAATAAGCATGCGGGAATGGAGCGCCGGATCCGGGATCGCTTTTCTATTGTTTAACCAATTCAACACGGCGGTTTTTGGCTTTCCCCTCCTCCGTATCGTTGGAGGCCAACGGAGACACCGGCCCCACGCCGACCGGTTTAAGCCGGCCGCCGTCCACTTTATATTTCGTGACGAGCTCCCTGACGACGGCCTCAGCCCTTTGCTGCGACAGTTTCAGATTGTAGTCATAACTGCCCGCGTTGTCTGTGTGTCCTGCGACATAGATCTTCAATCGCGGATCATTCTGCAGCAGTTTGGCGATTTCCTCGAGCGCCGGGCCCGATTCCGCTTTTACGTCTGCCTTGTCGAAATCAAAGTATATTCCGTAGAGGGCGGATTTTCCGGTGGTTTGGATATCGTTGGCCATGGCCTTGGCATCGGCTACAACATCCTGTTTCATTTCTTCCTTCTCAATCACCGTAACCGTGTAGCCGCCCCCATTTCTGTTTATATAAATCCGTGCCCAGGTTTCCTTGCCGTCCTTTGCGTATCTGGCATGAAGTTCTCCGCCGCCGATTAGCGTCCACGAATAGGTTGTTCCCCCGATTTTTTTCACCGCATTTTCATGATTTCGAATGATCTGCACGGTCGATGCGTATTTATCGGAAAACTCATTCTTAATCAGGTAGCTGATATAGTACTTTCTGCCTTCGACGGCCGTCTTTTTCTTTCCCTGTAAGGCCGGGTCATAGAATTCATACGAATCGAAGTCCGTTGTCTTGCATTCGAGTATGTAATAATTGGGCATTCTCGAAAAAAACGGGTGATCCTTGCAACCCTTCGCGTCCTGCTGTGCAAAACCCGGGCTGTTCCAAAATACCAATAGGGCTGCAGCCAATAAGATTATCCCATTGCGACTGTCCATAGCCTATACCTCCGGTTTTTCAGAATTGGCAACCGAATCGCATGCTTTTGTTTCAACAACCTCAGGCGGTCTTGTGCGCTGATCATCCTGCATCGGCTGCCGGCACATATTTGAAGTTTGGATCACAGCGCTTCGTGCGGCTTGCGTCCAACAATGCGCGGCTTTCGGGAAATAGTACCCCTGGGATGACTCTCGAGTCATCCCTTTTCGTCAAGCCGGTCAGGCAACAACCGGATGCTCCCTATTGCCGGCCCCAGGCTGCTATCTGCGCACCCCGTTTTTTAAACTGATTGTATAACCGTCCAACGCTCTTGTATAGCCGCAATAGAAAAACACATTTGCGATATGGACAAGTGAAAACCCGGTTTTTCTTGGCGGTGCTCAGCGCTTCTTCTGTTTTGCAGGAGTGTCGGGGTCTTTTGCCAGCGCCGCCTCGGCTCCTTCCCGGGCCGCCTTGGTGACATCGATGGCCTGATTTACAAGGTCCCAGAGTTCTTCTTTCTTTTTTTCTTCCGCAATCCTTTTGAGGATGTTCAGTTGCACCAGGGCTTTTTCCGAAGAGCTTTTCAGAGTTTTCAGGGCCTGCCGGATCTTCGGCATATTCCGGTTATTCCCATGCGAATAGGTGTCATCCAGATTAATCATGACGCTGCGGAGAATGCGGTAGTAGGCGTTGAGCATTTCCTCCGGCGTCAGAAGTTCGAAGGGATCCCCTGCTGCCGGCTCAATCCCATTGAGCCTGTCTTCCGCCGTTTTCAGCCGCAATTCGGCAAACTGCAGATAAAATTTAACGCGCAGGTGTATTTCCTGGTTGTCCTGAATGACTGTAATTTCCGCATCGGTCAGGAAATCTTTGTCCGGGGAGGCGGAGGCCGGAACCTGAGCGGCGCACCAGAGGAGAACGGGAATCAGTTGCGGCAGAATTTTTTTCATAAAAGGCCCGGGATGTTCGAGTCAGGCATTTAATGCTGGAATATTATCTTCACAAACCGTTTGCGTATCTTTTCCGCATTGGCGAGGTACGCATCAAACTCTTCCATCTGCTCCGGCGGGATGCTGTTTCTATAATCCTGGGCGGCGGTGAGCGCCTTGCGCACCTGAATTTCATAGCGGATAAGGGCCCGAGACTTCTTTTTTGTTTTGAGATTGGCTTCGATGTCTTCGATAGAGCCGGTGAGCAACGCATCCCACAGGCGGAGGGTCTCATTTATCTGTGAAAATTTTTCGTTTGCAGCAAGTGCGTGAACGGTCTGCTGCATTCGTTTGGATGCCGTTTCATAAACCTTGATGCGCTCCTCCCCTTTGGTTGCACGCGCCAGCTGCCCGGTTTCCTTGGCATTCAATATGCCTTCCGTAAAGGTGGGCGCCGTCCCTTGGGGGATAACAAGCGCAGCCAAAAACAGCCATTGCGAGACGAGCATGATGATCACATTTTCAGAGGGACTTCGCACCCCAGGAGATGCAGCGCCTCTGTGAGCTGTTTGCGGACCAGGTCCGCGACAAGCAGCAGGTTCTGTTTTCTTTGGAAATCCTTCTCGGACAGGATGTGGTGCTTGTGATAGAAAAGGTTGAATTTCTGCGCCAAGGAAAAGGCGTATTTGCAGAGCTGCCCCAGCTCGAGTGTCTGGGCAATTTGCCGCACGACTTCGGGCAGCCGGGCCGCCAGATAAACGATTTCCCAGATTTCGTTATCGGCAGCGAGAAACTCCCCGATGCCGGGGCAACCGGCGGCGAGGTCCGGAGGTTCCTCTCCGGATTCGGCGAGTTTCCGGAATATATTGTTTGCGCGCACCGCGGCATACTGGACATACGGGCCGGTTTCGCCGTCAAAATTGAGCGCTTCCTTGAAATCAAATGCGATGACGGTGTTGCGGGCAAAGCGCAGCAGGAAATAGCGCAGTGCGCCAACCGCAATGATGCGCGCTATGGCGGCCGCGTCCTCTTCCGGCAGGTCATGCCGTGAACGAACCTCGACAAGCGCCTTTTCGACCAGCGTATCCAGAAAATCATCCGCTTTCACGCCGAGCCCTTTTCTTCCGGAAACCTCAACATAAGGGCGCTTGCGGTCCTGTTCGGATAGTGGAAAGCCTAATTCATCACAGCAGGCGGGTGTGAGCGCGACCATTTCATAGGAGAAGTGGATGGAATTCTCCGCCTGTTCTTCGTATCCCAGCGCCCGCAGTCCCTGAACGACAATATTCTGCAGATACGCCTGGCGGCTGTCGATGACGTTGTAAACGCGCTGGGCATGGCCGAAGCGGGGCGCCGGGGTGTTCTCTTCCGGTTCTGCAGTCGTGATCCAGAGCGGGTGGCCGTTGCGTGAGTCATACAGCCTGTAATGAAAATCGAGGCCCAGCAGGCCGAGCTTCCATAGCTGATAAGCAATGTCTTTGCCGACATAGGTGACCGTGCCGTCGGAGCGAACGATGATTTTTTCGTCGTCCTCCGCTTCTTCCCGCGTGACTTCCTCCTGAGAATTCGCTGTGTTCATGACCCAGCAGCCGCGATTTTTCCCTTCATTCACGTAGTAAATGGCGCCGCGTTCCTTCAGAAGCTGATAGGCTTTTTCCCAGAAATGCAGGTGAAGAATTTCGCTCTCCCGGGGGAGCAGGTCGTAGCGTACATTGATGCGTTCCATCGTTGCAAGATGGGCTTTCACAATGCGCATCGCGACGTGCTCCGCCAGTTCGGCCGTCGGATTATTGCCCGCTTCCACAGCCTGCAGCGTGCGGCTGCGCCACTTTTTGTTCTCTTCAGACTTCTGATAAAAATCTGAAACCTGGGCATAAACGTCCCAGCAGTAATAATCAAACTTGCCTTCGATTGCGGCCACTTCGGGGAGCGTCATAGATTTCATGCGCTCCAGGCCTACGACCACGTCGGCGACCTGAACGCCCGTGTTGTCGAGATAGTTCTGCACTTCCACTTCATGGCCGAGAAAGCGCAGGCAGCGAACAAAGGAGTCCCCCAGGGTGGCATTGCGCAAATGCCCGATGTGGGCCGCCTTGTTCGGATTGATATTGGTGTGCTCGACGATGATCTTGCCCGCATGGTCGGGCCCTGAACTTCTTCCGAACCTTTTCTGGGCGATACTGCGCGCCAGTTCAAGCGCGAAGGCCCCACGGTCAAGATGGAAGTTGAGATACCCGGCGCCTGCGACATCCACCTTCCCTATGCCGGGAACCAGTCCGGCGTCCCGGGCCAGTTCTCCGGCAATTTCAATGGGAGGCCGGCGAACCTTTCGCGCGAGGTCGAAGGCAACGGGCAGCGCCAGCTCCCCCAACTCGATTTTGGGCGGAATTGTAAAATTCAGGGAGGGGTAGCGGACTTGGTAACGCTCGTGAATTTTTTCCAGCAGCGACTTTTCCAAGTTCTTTGCAATTGCAAGCAGCATCGTTCTGTCTCGTTCAATGATTCGGTTTTCCTAAGCCATATAATGCAATACAAGTGGATAATACACGATAAGAGCCGCGGGTTACAGCGCGCCGACAAGGCTCGAAGGCAGGTTTTTGGA
>CAZLHW010000042.1:0-14392 GCA_964559085.1 uncultured Acidobacteriota bacterium
CCGTGTCTCCGGCTCCCGTAACGTCGGCAACCTCGTCCGTGCCATAGATGGGAATGGCGACAGGCGATTTCCCGGATTCAAATAGCGTCATGCCGAAGCGCCCCTGCGTGACCAGGAGCGACTGCAGCCGCTGATGGTGCAAGACGCGCTGCGCCACCTTGCGCAGAAGCCCGGCGTCGCTTCCGATTCGGATTCCCGTAGAGGCTTCAAGCTCGGTAATATTGGGCGTAATGGATGTTACATCGTGGAAATCCGACATGCGGAATCGGGAGTCCACCACGATGGGGATATTCCGCTCGCGGGCGGCGGCGCGCAGCTGGGCCATCAGACGGGGATCGATAATTCCGTAGCCGTAGTCGCTCACGATGATGCCGTCCGACGACCGTGCAATTTTTTCAACCAGCTTCCGCGAAACCTCCGGTGTTCCATCGGAACTTTGGATACGGTCTACCCGGACGACCTGCTGGGGCGCGGAATGGTGCGCGCCGGCCAGTATGCGCGTTTTGACGGGCGTGCTGTAGGATCGAACTCTTCGAAGCGCCCGGACGTTGGCTCCCTTGCTCTGCAGGATGTCGATCAGATCATTCCCGGCTTCGTCCTGTCCAACGGCGCCGGCGATGGAAACGCCGCAGCCCAGGTCCAGCAGGTTGTTCGCCGCGTTTGCCGCCCCTCCCGGGAGCCGGACCAGGTTCCGGTATTCCAGCACGAGCACAGGGGCTTCGCGCGACACGCGCGCAATGCGGCCATACAGAAATTCGTCGGCGATCAGATCGCCCACAACGAGGATCCTTCGGCTTGAAAACCGGCTTAGAATATCCAGGAGACGTTTATTCATTTCAGGTGCGAGAATTTAACAAAGATAGCCTCAAAACACAATTTGTGAATTCGAATAAACGGCTGCGATTTTGTTGCGAACCGTGATCCGAATCACTTTCTTTGATTGCGCGCCCGGTTAGGATAGAGCCGGCTTAACGAACACCCGCGGATAGAAGGGTAGACAACGGGCTCGATAATCGGGGGATACCGAGCTTAATCCCTTCCGTCCGCGGTTGGAGAAGCCAGCATTTTCCGGGCCGCCTCTATCACTTCTTCGGCGGAAATCCTGTTCATACAGCGAAAGTCCGTCGGGCATTTTCTTAGAAAGCACGGATTGCAATCGACCGGATGTTTGATCACTCGGGCGTTGCGGTTCAACGGACCTGTGGCCGTTTCGCTTGTCGATCCGAAGAGGGCGAGCTGGGGCACGTCGAGCGCGGCCGCAAGATGCATCGGGCCGGAGTCATTGGTGATCAGCAGCCTGCATTCCTTAATGAGGGCCATAAGCTGGCCGAGCGTTGTCCTCCCGGCCAGGATCACGCTGTCGCGCTTCATGGCGGCGGCGACCTCTTGTACCACCGGAAGATCACTCGCAGCTCCGAATAGAAGGATCCGCGCGGTGTTTTCTTCCGCTATTGCGTGGGCGACTACGGCATAGCGGTCGGCAAACCACCGCTTGGCTTCTCCGTAAAAGGCGCCCGGGGTGATGCCCACAATCAGGTCTTCTTGCGGGATGCCGCAGGATTGCAGAATTGCTCTTGCTGCGACCCGGTCTTCTTCCCGAACGCCGATGTGAGCGGAGGGGACTGTGCCGCCGCGCCCCCACGCGCGGCTTTCCAGCAAACCCAGTCCGGCAAGGATGCCCAGATAATAATAGGCCTGATGCAGCTTTCGGACTTCGGGATCTATCGGGATCGCGTCCGTGAGCAACAGGCTGCGGCCGTCGCGCGCATACCCGATTCTTTTCGGGATCCCGGCCGCCCAGACAAGGAGCGCCGCCTCGAACGCGTTCTGCAGCACTATTGCAAGGTCAAAACGTTTGCGGCGCAGCTCGGAGGCCAGCCGGCAGAATCCATAGATTCCGCGATGACGGCCCGATTTGTCGTATTCCAGAACCGCATCCACAAAATCAGCAGCGGCATAGATATCGCGGACCCACGGACGCACAAGCACGGAAATGTGCGATTCGGGAAAAATCCGGCGGATTTCTCGCATTGCGGGGACGGACATCACCGCGTCCCCCACCCAGTTTGTTCCGCGAATCAGGATCCGTTTGAAGGAAGAGATCTCTGTTTGAATCACATCCGCTCCTCCAGGCACCGTTTCACGGCGCTTTCAAAGCCGCCCGCATCGGCAATGTCCGTCGACTGAACGGCCACGAGCAGCGGAAATTCCGGGGGATCCAGGAGTTTTATGGCGTCCTTTTCCGTCAGGATGATAGCGTCGGCTCTCTTGCGGTGCGCCTGCCGGATGCAGTCCGCCCAATCCTTCGGCGCCAGCCGGGCGTGGTCGCGGTAAAATTTCGTTCCCAGAACTTCGACACCCAGGGCTCGAACATCCTGTTCAAATCGCTCAGGATTTCCAAGGGCCGCGACAAGAAAAGCTGTTGAAGGAACGGCCGCCTGCGTTGCGTTTTCTTCGGCCCAGGCGGAGAAGGGAACCAGGGCGCGGATCGTTTGAGTGCAGCGGAAAACAACCGCAGTCGGATGGCACTGCCGGATTTCCTTGATAACGCGCCCGGTTTTCGCTGCGTCGCGCGCGTCATTGATCAAGACAATATTGCAGCGACGCAGCCCCGATAGCGGCTCGCGCAGGGTTCCACGGGGAAACACGCGGTCCGCCTTCAGACTCCGACTTCCGTCGACAACCACGATATCGAGGTCGCGCCGGAGCCGCCGGTGCTGAAAACCATCGTCGAGGATAAATACAGGATGCGATAGCTGCTTCGCGATCAATTCGCCGGCCAGAAAACGGTTGGAGGCGATACCGAGAAACGCCCCGGGGGCATAACGCCGGATCAGTGCGGGTTCATCCCCGAGGATTCCGGCGGGCGATGGAACAACATCTCCCGGCGCAACAATGTGCACGGTGCCCGGCTCCATCCTCCCGTACCCTCGGCTCAGGACGGCGGGGTGATAGCCAAGGCGCAACAGCATTTGAGTGATGTATAAGACCAGGGGCGTTTTGCCCGTCCCTCCCATGGTCATATTTCCGACGCTGAGGACGGGGGCGCTCAATCGATCCTGCGGCAGCAAAGAGGCCGCATAAAGCCCGTTGCGCGCGCGGACCGCCGCTTCGTAAACCAGGCCGGGAAGATAGAGCAAGGACGCAAGCGCCGAAGTCGTTTTCCGCATACGGCTTCAGCTTAGCATAAAATCGGAATCGTCCCACCGGTTTCCCTGTTTGTCGCGGCAATAGTCTCGCCGCCTCGGCGGGAAAGGCGGATACGCGGATGGAATTTCGCGGATCCTGCTATTGCATAAATAATCTATCCTGTGCATAATTATGCGCCTGAGTCGCGTATGTTATCTAAAAGGGCAAGGCAGGAAAGGATACGGGAGGCTGTCCGCAGCCGGCTGGTCCGGAGCCAGGAAGCGCTGGCCTCCATTCTCAAGCGGGAAGGAATCACGGTGAATCAGGCTACATTATCCCGGGATATTCGCGAGCTGGGCCTGGTAAAGGCGCGCGGAGGGTATCGGATTCCGGGAGAGGAGCCGGCTCCTCCCTCCGATGACGGGCTTCGGCGCGCATTCAACCAATACGTGATCCGAACCGCCGTTTCGGGCAACATTCTTATGATCCGGACATCTCCCGGCAATGCGCATTCGGTGGGCGTTGTGCTGGACGCCGCGCTTTGGCCGGAAGTGTTGGGCACCGTTGCCGGGGATGATACTATTTTCGTCCTTTTGCGGAGCAGCCGTCTCGGAAAAAAGGTGCTCGCAAGAATACGGGAGTTTTCGCAATGAAGTTCAGAGTCGGAGTCGTGGGGGTCAGCGGATATGCCGGACGGGAACTGATCAAAATCATTCTGTCGCATCCGGCTATGGAACTGGCCGCGGCAATGGATGCGAAGGAAGTCGGAGAAAAACCCCTCGCGGACCTTCACCCGGTGTTGCGCGGTCGCTGCAGCCTGGTTACGTTTGCGCCGGAAGCGGAGCGGCTGAAGGACTGCGGACTTGACACGGTATTTCTGTGTACGCCGGACAAGGTTTCCTATGATCTGGTTCCCAAAATGCTAGCACTCGGCGCGCGTGTGATTGATTTCAGCGGCGCATACCGGCTGAAGGCGGCGGAGAACTATCCCAAGTATTACGGGTTTCAGCACGAACAGGCCGATTTGCTGGCTGAGGCCGTGTACGGGCTCCCGGAGTGGAATGCGGAGGCGATCGCGCCGGCGCGTCTTATTGCCAATCCGGGCTGCTATCCGACCTCGGTGACGCTGCCGCTGACGCCCCTCATCCGGGCCGGAATGCTGGAAGCCGGGTCGCACATTATCTGCGACTCCAAATCGGGCGCCACGGGTGCCGGGCGCGGCACGAAGCCGGAATTGATGTTTTCCGAGGTTGCCGATAATTTTCGTCCCTATAATCCCATCAAACACCGGCATGCTCCGGAAATGTGCCAAATTGTCGGCTGGGATTTGAATCATTTCTCGTTTGTGCCGCACCTTCTGCCGATGAACCAGGGAATCCTCTCCTCGATTTATGTGAATTTTCAGAGGCCGGTCCGCTCCGACGAGATTGAAGCGGAGTACGCAAAAAGATACGCCGGCCGGGCTTTCGTGCGCATCCTGGGCGACAGCCGGTTGCCCGAGACGCGCGCCGTCGTCCATACGAACTTTTGCGATATCGCCTGGCGTCTGACCGACGGAGGGCATCGCGGCGTCCTCTTTTCCGCAATTGATAACCTTATAAAAGGCGCCTCCGGGCAAGCGGTTCAAAACTTCAACCTGATGCATGGACTCGACGAGCGTTCGGGCCTGCTGTAAGGAGAGTGACCATTGAGAATCACGATTAAACTGGGCGGCAGTATTCTGGAAGATGCCGCCGTCCGGTCCCATATTTTGGAGCAGATCGCGCGCATTGCGTCTCAGGGACATGAGATCCTGCTCGTGCACGGCGGGGGCAAATGCCTGAACCGCAGGCTGGCTCAGATGCAGATGCAGTCCTGCTTTGTCGAGGGTCTGCGGGTTACGGATGCGGAGACGCTCCAGGTAGCCGTCATGGTTCTGGCCGGAGAAGTGAACAAGCGGCTGGTTGCCGAAATGAGTCTCCTCGGAATCCAAGCATTGGGAATCTGCGGCGCGGATGCGGGTTCCGTCCGCTGCGTCCGCCTTTCGGACCTGCCCGGAAATCCGCAGGGAATCGGCTTTGTCGGAAAGCCGACGGAGGTCAATGTGTCCTTTTTCGGCATGATACTCACGTCCGGAATCATCCCGGTAGTATCCAGCATTGCCCTGGGGCCGGATTCGCAGCTTTATAATGTCAATGCGGATCAGATGGCGGCCGCGTGTGCCTCCGGTACACATTGCGATTTTCTGATTTATCTTACGGATGTCCCCGGGATTCGCGATGGGGACGGCAATGTGGTTGCGGATCTTGGGGCTCCGGAAATAGCCCGCATGCGTGCGGAGGGGATTCTTTCCGGCGGTATGCTGCCGAAGACGTCTTCCTGCCTGGAAGCGCTCGAGGCGGGAGTGGGCTCCGTGCACATTCTGCCCGGGGCCGGCAGGAACGTCCTGACGAACTTTTTTGATGGAACCCGAACCGAGGGGACAAAAATCCATGGAAACAGATGACATGTTATTGAAACCGGAAGAGATTCAGGCGCTCGAAGAGCGGTATCTATTTTCTACCTATAAGCGCTCTGCGCTGTTTTGTTCTCACGGATCGGGACCTTATGTGTACGACCTTTCCGGCAAGCGCTACCTGGATTTTCTGGCAGGAATTTCGGTGAACTCGCTGGGCTACAACCATCCTCGCCTTGTCCGCGCCATGGTTCAACAGGGCCAGCGCCTGATTCATTGCTCGAACCTTTTCTATAATCCTTTTCAGGGGATGCTTGCAAAACGGCTGACGGAAATCTCCGGTATGTCGAGGGCGTTCTTTACCAACAGCGGTACCGAGGCGATTGAAGCTTCGCTCAAGCTCGCGCGCGCCTACGGCCGGGCCCACAGCCGGGGCGACATGTCGGTGATCCTGGCGCTGAAAAATTCTTTTCACGGCCGGACTCTGGGCGCTCTCAGCATCACGAGCCAGGAGGAATATCAGGCTCCGTTCCGCCCGCTGATCCCCGATATCGAATTTGTCGAAGACTTTACCCCCGCTGCCCTGGAAAAGGCTTTCTCCGATCGTGTCTGCGCCCTGGTGATCGAGCCGGTTCAGGGAGAGGGCGGCGTGGTTCCGCTGCCGGCGGATTTTGTTCGCGCCGGCCGGGAATTGTGCGACCGTTTTAACGCGCTCCTGATTGCGGACGAAATCCAATGCGGGCTTGGCAGAACGGGCAAGTATTTCGGCTTTGAGCATTACGGCATTAGACCCGATGTGATCACCTTGGCCAAATCGCTCGCTGCCGGGTATCCTCTCGGCGTCATGCTGGGCAATGCGCGCGTTGCCGATAGCTTCAAGCCGGGAGATCACGGCACCACATTCGGCGGGGGCCCATTGGCGTGCCGCCTGGCACTGGAGGTCCTGGACATCATTGAGCAGGACGGTTTGGTCGGCAAGGTGGCCGAACTGGGAGACTACCTCATGGAGGGAATTAAGGGACTGGCGCCGCGCCATCGACTGATCACAGAAGTGCGGGGCATGGGGCTCATGATCGGCGTTCCGATCGGCAGCGCGGCGAAGACCGTCGTGGACCGGCTGCTGAACAGGGGCGTCATCGCAAATGCGGCGCACAATACCGTTCTACGGCTGCTGCCCCCCTTCATCATTACCAGAAACAATATCGAGGAGTTTCTGGACGTGCTCGATGCGGTTTTAAGCGAGGTGGAATCCGCCTGAGAGAAAGGGCAGGCGCCTGCCTGGAAAAATCCGATGCGAACGGTTGCATCCTCTCAACCCTAACAAATGCGATGAATTCGCCATGGTCCCGTGCTTATGAAAACTCGTGCTTCTCGCGCCAAAGTACCCGTCGGCAACGGTTGGCAGATTATTGACGGAGGCATTACGGCCCCTCAGGGATACCTTGCAGCCGGTGTGTCCGCCGGAATCAAGAAAAAGGGGCTCGATCTCGCTGGTGTTTTTTCTTCTCAGGCCGCCGCCGCCGCCGGAATTTTTACCCAGAACCGGGTTCAGGCCGCGCCCGTTGTTTTAAGCCGGGAGAATCTGAAGGCTTCCCGCGGTCGTGCCCGCGCCATTTTAATCAATTCCGGATGCGCCAATGCCTGTACGGGAGAGCGGGGGATGCATGATTCTCTTTTAAGCGCGCAATGTCTCGCCTCGCATCTCAATGTGGATTCCTCGCAAATTCTTGTTGCAAGCACAGGCGTCATCGGAAGCTTCCTGCCCATGCCAAAGATGCTGAAAGGCATAGCATCCGCAGTGTCTGCTCTCAATTCGCGGGGCGGCACCGCGGCCGTGCGCGCCATTATGACGCCCGACACCCGCGAAAAATACATCGCGGTGGAAGGACGCATCGGCGGAAAAACCGTGCGTATTGCGGGTATGGCCAAAGGCGCGGGGATGATTCATCCGCAGATGGCGACCATGATCGGCGTCCTGACGATGGATATCCAGATCGCTCCCCGGGAGCTGCAGCAAATGCTCCGCCGCGTGGCCGATCGTTCCTTTAACTGCCTGACTGTTGACGGCGATACATCGACCAATGATACGGTTTTTGCGCTCGCAAACGGAGTTTCGGGAGCGACTGTCGCAGACGGCCGCTCCCGGTCCTATTTCGAGAAAGGGCTGGCATTTGTCTGCGAAGAGTTGGCCAAGAGCATTGCCCGCGACGGCGAAGGGGCCACCAAGTTCGTTGAAATTTTGGTGCGGGGGACTTCCGATTTTAATGCGGCGCGGAAAGTGGCCAAAACCATAGCTCATTCGCCGCTGGTCAAGACGGCTCTTTACGGAGAGGAGCTGAACTGGGGGCGGATACTCTGCGCCGTCGGCTATAGCGGTGTTCCATTCGACCCCGAAAGAATCACCCTAAGCCTGAACGGCATTCCCATCTTCCGCAACGGTTCACCGGTCGGCTCGACACGAGCCCGGGCGGAAAAGGCCATGAAGTCCAAAGATCTCCGCATTGAAGTGGATATGGCCGGAGGCCGCGCCCTTGCCAGAGTTTGGACCTGCGATCTGAGCCATCAATACGTCGACATCAACGGCAGCTATATTTCCTGAATGACGAATGACGAATGACGAATGAAAACCCCCGACGGGATGCCGGGTGCAGCATGATAGAACTGGTACGCCTGCGCTTCCGATTGCTTGGCCGGTGAGGCGATTGCTGCCCATCAAGCCAGGCGGCGCCGTAATTGAGTCTTTGTTTTTAATTCGTAACTCGTCATTCGTCATTCGTAAATCCTCTTGACAAACCCCGGCCCCTGTCTAAGATACAGAGAGTGCTATCAGCAGAATGCAGCGGATATACATATGCGGCTTTTTAAGCCAACTCGATGTGATAATATTCTCGACCTTCGAAGCCTCCCTCTTCTTCCGCCTCCGCCCGGGATCCTTACCTAGGCTATCCGGGTTCGAGGCTGACGTCCAAGCAATATTAGCGAAAGGAATCCAGTATGACAGACCGAGTACTCGTTTTTGACACCACATTGAGAGATGGAGAACAATCTCCCGGCGCCAGCATGACCATCAGCGACAAAATCATGCTGGCGGAGCAATTGGAGCGACTACGGGTGGACGTTATCGAGGCCGGCTTTCCGATCTCATCGGAAGGGGATTTTGATTCCGTTCGCAGCATTGCGGAAAAAATTCGTTCAATTACAATCGCCGGACTGGCTCGGGCAAGCAAAGGGGATATTGATCGCTGCTGGGAGGCTGTGAAGGGTGCAGCGAAACCGAGAATTCACGTGTTTATAGCCACATCGGATATTCACCTGAAGTACAAACTTAAGAAAACCCGGGATGAGGTGCTCGAGGAGGCGCGTAAGGCCGTCGCCTACGCAAAGTCGCTTTGCCCCGATGTGGAATTTTCCGCGGAGGATTCTACCCGATCGGATCTGCCGTTCCTGGCCAGGGTCGTTGAGGCGGTCATTGAAGCCGGAGCTACTGTTGTCAATATTCCGGATACGGTGGGATATACCTTCCCTACCGAATATGCCGAACGGATCCAGTACCTGCGCTCTCATGTGCCCAACATCGGGAAAGCGATTCTCTCAGTGCACTGCCATAACGATCTGGGTCTTGCTGTAGCCAATTCACTCATCGCGGTCCAGAACGGGGTCCGTCAGGTCGAATGCACCGTCAATGGGATTGGCGAGCGGGCCGGGAACGCGTCTCTGGAGGAGATTGTCATGGCGCTGCGCACGCGCAAGGACCTGTTCGGCATCGAGACCGGCATCAACACTCGGGAGATTTATTCATCCAGCGCCATGGTGACAAACCTTACCGGCATGATCGTGCAGCCGAACAAGGCCATTGTGGGGAGGAATGCATTCGCCCACGAAGCAGGCATCCACCAGGACGGCGTCATCAAGGAGAAGCTGACCTACGAGATCATGCGTCCGGAGGATGTCGGCATCAAGGAAAGCAAGCTGGTCATGGGAAAGCATTCCGGCCGCCATGCACTCCGCAAAAAATATGAAGAGCTGGGATTCCATTTGAGCGATGCGGAACTTGAGAAGGCCTATATCCTGCTCAAAAAGGTGGCGGATAAAAAGAAAGATGTCTATGACGAAGATTTGATTGTAACCGTCCGCGATGCTTTGAGGATTGTGCCGACGGTATACAAGGTGAAAAACATTCAATCGATTGCCGGCAACCAAGTCATTGCAACCGCGACCATTCTGCTTGAAAAGGGCGGCGTTCAATTCCAGGATTCGGCTACAGGAGACGGCCCGGTCGATGCAGTGTTGAAGGCCGTCAACCGGATAACGGGAATGGAAGGCAAGCTTATCGAATACACGGTTCGAAGCATAACGCGCGGCGCCGACGCCGTGGGTGAAGTCTTCATGAAAGTGGACTTCGGCAAAGCTTCTTTCATCGGGAAGGCGGCCAGCCTGGATATCGTGGACGCCAGCGCCCGCGCCTATGTGGACGCAGTGAACAAATGCATCCACTACCAGATGGCGCTCGCGGCGCATAATCAACAACCAACCTCCTAAATTGACGATTGACGATTGACGAATTGAAAAACATAGGAACCCTTATCGCAGGCAAGGAGTTTAATCGTAAATCGTAAATATTCATCGGCTATGGCCAAAAGACTGCTTCACGTAGCTGCGGGTTCGCGGATTGCGTTCCAGGGAGAACCGGGCTCCTTCAGCCACCGTGCGGCATTGAAGATATTCGGGGCGGACATTGAGCCGTATCCCTGCTTTTCCTTCGACGATGTTTTCGAAGCGGTTGTTCGCCGGAAGGCGGAGTGTGCCGTCGTTCCCATTGAAAATACGCTGGCCGGAAGCATCCACCAGAATTTTGATCTGCTTGCCCGGCATTCTCTGGAAATTTTCGGCGAAACATCTTTGCGTGTGGAACACAATCTGATCGTCCATCCGGGCGTCAGCCTGCGGCATATAAAGCAGATTTATTCCCATCCTGCCGCCCTGGAGCAGTGCCGGCGCCTCCTGCGCCGATTGAAAACCGTCGAAAAAGTCTCCTTTTACGATACGGCCGGGAGCGTCAAACACATCCGTGATCGCGGACTCCGCGCAGCGGCCGCAATCGCCTCTGAGGATGCGGCGCGCAACTATGGAATGAAAATCCTGCGCCGCGGTATTGAGGACGAGCCGGAAAATTACACGCGTTTTCTCGCTCTTGCGCGTCATGGAAAATTTCCCCGCGGCGGACCGAAGACGAGCATAGTGTTCGGCGTCAGGAACGAGCCCGGTGTATTGTTTAAAGTTCTTTCGGTCTTTGCGCTGCGCAATATTGATCTGACCAAAATCGAGTCCCGTCCGATCCGCGGAACGCCTTGGGAGTATCTCTTCTATCTGGATCTGCAGAGCGATTGCCGCAGCAAGGAATGCTCCCACGCATTTCGCCATCTTCGGGAGCTGACCCCCTACTTCAAGATATTGGGTTCCTACCCGATTTTTTAGAAATCCCTCAAAGATTGCCGGACGGCTTTGGCCAGTTCCGAGATGGTGTAGGGTTTATTGAGAAGGGCCTTGAAGCCCAAACTGGCGGCCTTTTCGGACGTGATCAATTCACTGTAGCCGGAAGCAATGATAATCGGCAATCCGGGCCGAAGCTTCCACATCTCTTGCGCCAGTGAAATCCCTGTAAGCTGCGGCATGGTCTGGTCGGTCAGTACGAGATCAAAATAATCGGGGCGTTGCGCAAACAATTCGAGTGCGCGAACGCTGTTCGTTTCAACGGTTACGGAATAACCCAATTTCTCCAGAGATCGGCGGCCAAGCCCGACAATGGATTCCTCGTCATCTACAAGCAGAATATTCCCCTGGCCTTTGGCAATTTCCGCTTTGCGCTCCGATGGGATGGCCGGCTTTTCCTCACAGCATGGGAGATAGGCGTGAAACGAAGCTCCCTCTCCCGGCTTGCTTTCTACTGTAATCGCGCCGCCATGACTCTGCAGGATTCCGTGAACCACAGCCAACCCGAGCCCGCTGCCTTGGCCTGCCGCTTTGGTTGTGAAATAGGGCTCGAAAATGCGCTTAAGGATTTCGGGCTCTATGCCGGGTCCCGTATCGCGAACGCTCAACAGGGTGTATCGGCCCGGGGGCAGTTCCGCCGGATTGCCGGCTGCGCTGCCTTTCAATTCGATCGGCTGCAACTCAATTTCCAGCACGCCGCCCTTCTCCTGCATGGCATGCGATGCATTCGTGGCAAGATTCAAGATAACCTGGTGCATCTGCGTTGGATCGGCCATAACAGGGGCACACTTTGGATGCAGTTTCGTGCGGATTTGGATGGTTGAAGGCAGCGTTGCCCTGAGAAGCTTCAACACCTCTTCCACCGTTGTTTGGAGATGGATGGGGCGGCGTTCCTGATCCAGTTTTCTGCTGAATGCCAGTATTTGCTGCACAACATCGCGAGCGCGCTTGCCTGCTGTGAGAATCTGGTCAAGGTTGGATCGGACCGGATGAGCGGGCGGAACATCTTCCAAGGAAAGCTCCGCATACCCCAGAATTGCGGAAAGTATATTGTTGAAATCGTGGGCGATCCCCCCCGCGAGCTTTCCGATGGACTCCAGCTTCTGCCCCTGGCGAAGCTTTTCCTCGCTGCGGCGCAACTTTTCCTCCGCCTGTTTTCTTTCCGTTATATCGCGCGCGATACCCTGGGCTCCTGTCGGCTGTCCGTCGGCATAAAGAATCTCAGCGTTTACCTCCACCGAAATGAGATGCCCGTCTTTTGCCACCAGATTGCATTCGAGGTGCGGCGTTTCAGCAGTTATGAGTTTTTGCTCTATCCATTTCATGATTTTCGGGAGCGAAGGCGGATCCACAAGCTTCACAGGGTCCAGCTGCATCAGCTCCTGACTGTTGTAGCCGAGGGTGCGTATCCCTGCGGGATTGATGGAGCGGATTCTTCCGGTTTTGTCGCAGGTAAACACAATGTCGTGGGATCCTTCGAACAACTCCCGGTACTTTTTTTCCAAGGAGGCCTCAATTCCGATTTGACGGCGAATAATGTCCGTTTGTTTGCGGACCCGTTTTCTCAGCATCGCAATCCAGGCCATGGCGCTCACAATTGCAAAGAATAGGGCGCCGATTGCCCAGTAGGTGTGTTTCATCGTCCACCAGGGCGCGCGTTTTATAATGCGAATGTCTTCAGGGGTCCGTAATAGGAGCATGAATCTATAAGGCTGCCCCTGCCCTGACAGCAACTGATATATACCGGACAGCTCCAATTCACTGCCGTTGCGGATTTCAAGGGTCCCGGCCCGGTTCGGAAAGTTTTGCAGAAGAGCCTCAAACGTTGTGCCGGGGTCGCTGAGGCGCTGCAGAAGAAATCTCTGCCCGTCCCAGCTTTGCCAGTTGTCAACCAGTCTGACCCGCACCCTTACCAAATCGCCATGAAAGCTGCCGGTCGACGTGAATCCGTCCGGAAGGGGACGGGCTTCGGGGGGAGGCCCCGAACCGAGGCGCTTTACCAGAGGATGATTCATTACGGGAGCAAATTCTCCCGGCAGGATATAGCCGCTTACCGTAACCAGATCCGACGCATTGACCGGCACTATATGATCCACTGCAATGGGAAGGCATCCGCTTTCATCTCTGATATAAAGCGCTTTGCCGGGCTGCTGATGCAAAAGAACCCCCTGGATCCTCACACGGTGGTCTGCATCCTGCCGATTCGCAAATCGCAATACATCGCGGATAGAACGCAAGGGCGCGGAAAAGGGGTCTTTCTGCGCCGGCTCTTTGATTTGAATATCGTGCATGGAGGCGACATTGACCCGGAAACCGTTGATGTTGCCAAAATCCCCGATCTGTATGGAGCAGATGCCTTCGGCAAGGATTCTGGCATCCTGCAGCGCGCTGATCTGAGCAGCCGAAGCCTCATTGGGAATCCATACCTCGATTCCTTTCCCCTCGCCGTAAATTTCCAGCCGCCAGCGGTTTCCAACCCGACGCGCTTCATGCACAATGCCTTGCACGCGAACTCGCATACAGTCATATTGACCGCTGGAGAGTTGGCTTATCGTCAGGTCCACTGCCGGAGGCATGGATGTCTTTCCCAGCAGCCGGAGTCGGGGTTTGAGTATGATAGGCGCGAAAAACCCCGGAGCGCTGAACCCCTCAACCTCGTATTCGCTGCCTTCCTCCAGGCCGAATACGGGATCCTGCATCAGCAGATAGATGGCGTCGCTTTTATTTTGAATAAACGTCATCGAAAGCTGGGGATTGTGGTAGGTGAGAACTCCCCGGATCCGTACGGGATATCCGCGATCAGC
This sequence comes from uncultured Acidobacteriota bacterium, assembly GCA_964559085.1. Taxonomy (GTDB): domain Bacteria; phylum Acidobacteriota; class UBA6911; order UBA6911; family UBA6911; genus UBA6911. The sequence goes on from CAZLHW010000042.1 coordinate 13,858, forward strand.
CTCCTGGATACTGAGATCGCGAATCTGCCGGATACGAGTTAAGGTTGGAAGCCCGGTTTCCTCTTTGCTCTCGATAGCGGAAGCTTTGATTCGGGAATAAGTGGCGCTGGTAATTCTCGGCCTCTCGCTGCTCAAGTCGGCGAACCCTACCAGATCCACCCGGTCCCCTGGGGCGATGGGTCTGGCGAACAGGGTTTGGGCTTCAATAAATCCGCTTGAATCACGGATTATAAGCGTTCCGGCAGAGTTGCCGGGCGCCACCGTGCCCTGAATACGCAGCCGGTGCTGCGGCGGCTGTGTTTTCCACTTTTTTTCAATCGTTGCAATGGGAGTGACCGGCAGTTGGCTTGGAACCTGGGGGGGATGCTCAATGATTGTAATCCCCTTTTCTTTCGGAACCCGGAGTTCAAACCCGATAGGCCGGAGAGCGGCATCGGCGGTAACGGCCAAAACCCCTTGGGCCCGGCATCAGGCATCGAGCAGGCGTGCAGCGGAGGGCTGATAAAGATCTCGAATGCGGAGCTGAATGTTATTT
>CAZLHW010000043.1:0-14280 GCA_964559085.1 uncultured Acidobacteriota bacterium
CGGCCATAGAGCTCAATTTCCTGATGGCAGGTGGGGCCCAGCAGGACCACGACAGGTATTTTAAGTCCGAAGGCGATATGCATGGCCAGCGTGTCGCCCGTGATCATCAGACTGCAATTGCCCACAATGCCCGCAAACTTCCGGATGGGATTGTCATTGCCGGTGTCGATCAAAGGAACCCGCACTCCGGCTGCAATGCGCCGATTCCTTTCAACTTCTCCCGGCCCGCCGAGTAGGAGGATTCTGGCGCCTGTTTCCTGCGCCAGCCGGTCGGCGAGCCGGATGTATCCGTCTTCGGACCACTTCTTTGCGGCAAATACGTCCCCCGCTCCGGTGTTGAGCCCGATTTTGAGATCGGTCGCGTGGACGCCCTGCGCCTGAAGCCGGATTCGGGCCTCCTCGATTTCAGGGGTCAGATCGGGCAGCAGGTAGGGCTGGGGCTCCGTGTATGGAATGCCGGCGCATTCAAAAATCAGTTCCGGATAGGTCTTGGTGTTGATGCGAAATTTGAGATTATCATCAATCCCGAGCCGATAGGTGTATTCGGATTCTCTGTTAAGCGAGATCACGCAACCCGTGCGGCTCATGCCGAAACCCACTTTGCGTTCCGCCTGAATTTTCATTGCAAGCGCCGTCGCTTTCGGTTCCTTGTCGAAACAATACAGCGTGTCAAAGGCTTCCATCTCCAGCTGAAGCACTGTTTCCTGGGCGTACGGCAGCAGCCGGTCGATTTCCGGTATGCCCTGAAGCATGGGAACGACGCCCGGTTCCGTCAGCCAGGTGATATGGCAGTCGGGGTCGAGCGCCCGGAGCGCCCGCAGAAGCGGCGTCGTTCGCAATACATCGCCGAGGGCGGCCAGTTTTATGATCAGTATCCGTTTCCCGAACGGGGAATAGTGCGCACACCCGTCACAGACGCCGCGGAACCGGCACGGTTTATGACCCAGGAAATGACGGCAGTCGTAATGAATCATCATGGTTCTTTCTCGAAGCCGCCCATCCGTCATACCGGAGCCGGAGCCAAACCAACAGCAGCCAAAAAAACCGGAAAGGCAGCATTACCGATTTAAGGATTAAGGATACCAGAATGCGAGCGGATTGAGCCCATTTTGAGCCGGACTGCGGGAACGGTTTTGACTGCATCCGGTGAAAAATCAATCCCAGCCATTGATTCCAGTTGAAGAAAAAGCAGTCGATGTTTTCGTTGAAAATCAGCATGCGGCGCAGCGGTACGCCAAGCAGGAAGGCAAAGAGCTTCAACTTCCAGTAGCTGGGATCTCCGGTCAGAAAAAGTAGGATCGCGTCGAATCTCGATTGTCTCAGCTCTTTGAGATGCTTCCAGCTTCCTTGGGTTTCCGAATGCAAACGGATCTCGCCAAGCGAGGGATGCGTGCGTAATTTTTCGACAATGTCCTGTCGATTGCGGCAGAAGAGCGTGTATCGCGGGCTTCGGAACAGATTGCGTCTCTCTATGTGATCCAGGGCTTTGAGGATCCAGGGCGGTTCCGCGGATTGAAGGATGAGAATGCGCTCTCCCGAATGCGGTCTTTCGACTTTCGCACCTGGTGTCGGCGGTTGCGACGCCTTGTTGTCCGCTGCGTGCTGTGGAAGGACAAAGTCCCAGTGATCGGTTGGGAGAGGATGCCTCAAGCGAAACAGGCTGTGGCGGCAGAATGCCTTCCAGGTAAACCGGAACTCGTTCCCGTCGCCCGCGATCAGGCGCCGCTCTGCAGCCTTCAACCGCAGCGCCAGCAGCTTCATGCGGCGATACCTTTTTTCGCCCGTCCAGAAAGCATAGAGGATGTCAAAATTCCTTCGGTTGAGGGCCTCTATCAGCCCGGGAGCCGCCGGATCTGCGCAAAGGACGTCGGTTACGCCCGATTGCCCGGCGAATGCGTCACGGCTGCAATCCCGGCAGAGAATGCTGACTTCCGGTTTCGGATCCGGCGCCGCAGCCAGGATTTGCCGCAGCGCGTGCAGGACGCGTGTCGGCGATGCCGTTTCAACAAGAAGAATGCGTTTCATCACGCTTTGCCCCTGCCGGAACCCGCGTGCCGGCGATTGAGGTAATGGCGGTACAGCGCATCCAGTTCCCGCGCCGCTTTTTCCCAGCCGTAATATTGCTCTACGGTTTTTCGTCCCTCTTCTCCCAGCCGCTGCCGTCGGGCGGGATCCCTCAAAAGCGAAAGAACCTGTGCGGCAAAATGCCCGCTGTCGTCGGCAATCAGGAGATTCCTGTCATTTTCGCAGCGCAGCCCGGCGCAGCCCACCGAGGTTGAAACCACGGCCATCTTCATGCTCCAGGCTTCCAGAATTTTCCCGCGGATGCCGACGCCGAGACGCAATGGGACCACATAAACCGAGGACGCCGCCATATAGGGGCGGATGTCGGGCACAAATCCTGTCACCTGGATTCCGGGTTCCGCTGCAAGACTCGTAATCAGAGGGGGCGGATTGCTGCCTACGATAGAAAGCTCCACGTCGGGAATCTCCTTGCGCACAAGAGGCAAAACCTCACGGCAGAAGTAGGTCATGGCTTCGACATTCGGCAAATGCTGGAAAGCGCCTACAAAAACCAGCCGGGGCCCTGCGGCCGGAACCGCCGGCGGCTTGAAGTAATCCAGATCGACGCCGGTGTTGACTACATGTATGGGGACCGCCGTGCAGAACTTTTCCAATTCCCGCGCATCGGTGTCGGTCATGCAGATGGCGGCGCTCACATTTTTTGTCAAGCGGATCTCCCGGTCCAGCACCTGGAGATAGTTGTAAAACCAACGGAAGCGGCTTATCGGGTTGGATTCCCGTCCGGCGCGCCGCAAGCAGGCGGCAAAGTCGACCTCATGCTTCGTCAGGAGGGAGGGAATACCCCGCGCTCTTTCCGCATAGCAGGCCATCTGCGTATACTCGAGCTGCATCAGGTCGAAGTCGGCCTCTTCGAGGCATTGATCGACCGCCTGCTGCATTTCCGGCGTCAAAAACTCATCGAAAGGCTCATATGCAAAAAGACCCCATTGAGGAGGATGTGTGCGCCGAAGCGCAATCACCTTTTCACAGAACGGCTCCACCTCCGGCACAAACTGCCTTTCGTCGTCGGTTTCCAGGAAAGTGAGCAGCGTGATGCGGTAGCGGTCCGCCATTCGTTTTAGAAGCTGAAACATGCGGCCTGCGCCTGCATGGCGGCCGGTGTGCGGGAGATAGGCCGTAAGCCACAGCCCGCGCGCCTTTTCTCCTGAAGGGTTCGCAGGAGACTGTGCACGGCGTTGCCTGTCGCAGAAATAAAGGCCGGGTTTTGCGAAAAGCTCGAAGATGTCGCTGTCGGAGCGCTCCCGGAGGAATCGAGAGCCGAACCGCGATGCCAGGGCCGCGGGAAGCCTTCCCCATGCTCTGAAAAATCCGGCCCAGGCCGCAAGGCCGTGATCCCGCGCCAGCCGATAGCTGTTCCAGGGGAGCAGGAGTCCGTGCGCAAGGTTGTAACTCAAACTGCGGATGTTCTTCCAGATAAAAAGATATTGATTGCGGAGGACAAGGGCTTGCAGCGCGGAAGGACGAAAACGGCGGCTGGAGGATGCGCGATGCTTGTGATACACGATCGATTCGGGCGCCAGGAGCACTTCCCAACCCGCCCTCCAGGCCTGGTAGGACAGATCCGCGTCTTCCACATACGCGGGAGAATACAGCCTCTGGAAACCGCCCAGGGCCAGGAATTTTTTTCTGTGGAATGCAGAAGAGCCTCCTCCCGCCCACAGGACGGGGTAATATTTTCTCGGCAGCGGCAACGGCGCGATTTCCCGATGCGTGTAATCGATCATGCCCCTGCGGAAAACGGCGGCGGTTTTTCCGGTCTCTTCCCGACGCCTCGAAGAATCCTGGAGAAATATCTGACTGGAAACGGCGAAGGTTTTGGGGCCGAATCCCTCAATCAATGGCCGGAGGAAACCGGGATCCACAACCATATCGTTATTCAGTAAGACAACAATATCGTGGCGGGCCGCGCGGACCCCTTCGTTGTTCCCCTCGGCAAAGCCGAGATTCTTGTTCAGAGGAAGCACGCGCACATCCGGAAAATTCTTGTCCAGGAATTCAAGCGACCCGTCCGTGCTTCCATTATCGACCACCATCACTTCGTGGGGCCGCCCGTCGGTTTCGACCGCGTGGAGCACGGATCGGAGTCCTTCGGCCAGAAGATCTTTGCCGTTCCAATTCAGGATGATGATCGATGCGAGATCGGATTCCGGCATTCCGTCGGGAGGCGGTTGCCGCCGCGCGAATCCGGACAGGGAGGAAACAAGGGCGCCTGCAAGCAGAATGACGGCTGTGAACAAAAGCAACGGGAGCATCGGAAGAGTGAGGATCAGGAATCCCAGCGAACGTACACAATCCAGCATTAGCGATAGCCGTCAGTTAAGTTGGGAAATATAACTTTGCACTCCGGCTTCCAGCCGCAGCGTTCCGTAGACCAGGGTTGGGGATGAAAGGGAAAACACCAGCGCATTGTCGATCCAGTCGCACATGTCGTGATGCGAAAGACTCCCTTTGGCTACAGCCGGGGAGATCGAATAACTGCCGGGCGCCAGATGGGGCAGGGTTACGCGAAAGTCGCACGTAAGAACCTGGCCCTTTTTCAGCGGCGGAAGCTTTCGCCCCGCGTGGGATGTGTTGCAGCCCGACAACTCGACTCCGAGCCGGTCCCGCAGCATGAAGCCGACGATGGGATGATCCCCATCCTTCCGGAAATGAGCCGCGATGCGGACCGTCACAGTCTGACCCCCGACGACGTCGGACGTTGCGGCGCCTCTGCCGTCCAGCAGCTCCACCCCCAGAACTACCGCCTCGCCGTTTCCGAACCGGTGGTCTACGTTGGGGATGGACCGGCTTATCGGCATGTCTTTTTCGGGCCGTATCAGCGCCGTGCCTTCCGGATTCGGGCCCGCCGCGCCGAAGTCTTCGTACCTGCGCTCCCGTTCAAACATGAGCGCGCGGTATTTCTGCACAACCACATCGCTTTTCCCCTGCTCCAGCAGCCGTCCGCCGTCCAGCAGAAGGGCAAGGTCGCAAAATTTTGTGACTGCCTCCAGATCATGCGTGACCAGCACAATCGTTTTCCCGGCACTGCGCAGATGGTTCATGCGGTGCATGCAACGATGCTGGAATATCATGTCGCCGACAGAGAGCGCTTCGTCTACCAGCAGTATGTCCGGATCAACGTTTACGGCGACGGAAAAGGCAAGACGCATGAACATGCCGCTGGAATATGTTTTTACCGGTTGTTCCATGAAATCGCCGATTTCCGCGAATGCGGCAATCGCATCGAATCGCTGCTGCATCTGGCGCTTGTCCAGACCCAGGATGGCTCCGTTCATAAATACATTCTCGCGCCCTGTGAATTCCGGGTTAAACCCGGATCCGAGTTCCAGGAGGGCGGAGACTTTTCCGTTTACAAAGCAATCCCCTCGCGTCTGAGACATGATGCCCGCGAGGATCTGAAGCATCGTGCTTTTTCCCGAACCGTTCTGTCCGATGATGCCGAGCGTATGGCCTGCTTCAAGCTCGAAAGAAACATCCTCCAGAGCCCAGAAATCCCGGTGCAGTTTTCCCGCGCCCAGTCCCACCATTTCGCGAAGCTTGTCCAGCGGGCGATTGTAAATGCGGTATCTTTTTGATAAATGCTGCACTTGGATAACGGCCATCAGAGGACATCCACGAATTCGCGCTTGGTTTTTCGGAAAAACAGGCCGCCGGCAGTGAACACCGCCGCGGAAGCCAGCGCAAGAACAGCCAGAATATGCAGGTCCGGCATCTGCATGCGCAACAGACAGTCCCGATAACCGGTCACGACATGGGCGAGGGGATTCATCCGGACCAGAAACAGCAGCTTCGGCGGGAACCGGTCCAACGAATAAAAAATAGGCGTAAACCAGAACCAGAATGTAAGAATGACGCTCAATATCTGGGAGACATCCCGCACAAACACGTTCAGACTGGAAACGAACCACGACAAGCCCAAGGTAAACAGCATCAGCAGGAACAGGTAAGCAGGCACGAGAAGAATAAACAGGCTGATTTTTCCCAGAACAAAGAAAATGATGCAAAGCAGAATCGCGAAACCGATCAGGTGATTCACGAAACTTGAAAGCAGAACAACCAGCGGAAGTATTTCGCTTGGGAACAGCGTTTTGGTTACAAGATTGGCGTTGTCGAGAATTATGGTGCTTGATCGCTGCAGGGCATCCTGGAAAAAAAGCCAGGGAAGGATGCTGCAGAAAAGCAGGAGCGGAAAACTTGTCGTCCCGGCATCCGCATGCGGGCGCACCCCGAATATGACCGAAAAAACAAAGGTATAACTTACCAGCAGCACACTGGGGTGAATGACGCTCCAAAAGAGTCCCATAAAGGACCCGACGTAGCGCGCCTTCAGCTCCCGCACCACGAAGTTGGCGATGAGGCTGCGTTGGAGAGAGAGCTTCCCCAGAAAATTCGCGACGATGGCCAAGGGGGCCATGATGAACGATACTTTTCGGCCTGTGCGCATATGCTTACCTGTATAAGGCGGGCATTATAGCAAAATCGGCGATGGAAGCGAGACTTCGCATAAGGCGCAAGGCAGTGCAAATTTGAATACATGCGTTGGCGATTGTGTCCGGATTCCGCCGGTTTTCAGCGCCAGGAGCGCCGCAGGTGCGCGGCAGAATAGCCCAGCCTGAAGGATGCGAAGCATCCGCAGGGCTCGGTTGCCGGCCGATAGATCCATCAAGCCCTATCAGTGCGGCGCAGGCTTGCATCGCCCTGTCGCGGCTTATTCAACCGCTATACCCCACCCAGGGTTCCGGAGCCACGCTGCGCTCGGCGCGTTCGGCCTGGGCGGCTCTGCTACGCGCCGTCAGCGCCGGCGCGTTCCGGATCTTGAGTTGGACAGGTCCCGGAACAGGCGTTCATACTGATCGATGACGGATTCCCAGGAATAGTGGGTGCGTGCGCGTTCGGCGGCGGCCGCCTTAAGGTCGGTGTATTTCGCGGGGTTATCGGCAATATCCTGCAGCAGGCGGACGAGGTCGTTCAGGTCATTTTTTTTGAAAAGTATGCCGGCCGCGTCGAGCACCTCGGCGTTTTCAGGCGTCCCGTTCGCCAGGATGATGTTCCCCTGGCCCATAGCTTCGATGAGGGCAGGATGCGTGCCTCCAACCTCGGTTGCATGAACGTAGCAATAGGCATGGGCCTGCAGCTGCCAATAGCCGGCCCCGTAAATGGCGCCCGGAAACACGATCCGGGGATCCCGGGTCGCATGCACCCTTGCGATATATTCCTTCGCATAGGGAGCATCGCCGACGATGGCCATTTTTTTTGAGGTGCGCACCTTCTCGAAGGCTTTCACCACCAGGTGGGCATTGTTTTCGGGCTCCAGGCGGCTCACATAAAGGAAGTACTCGCCCGGCGCCAATCCGTATTTTTCGAGAATATCCGTGCCCTGCTGCTTATGCGTGACGGTCCCATAGGGGATGAAGACGGACGGGGCCCCATAATGGTCCCGATAATATTTCTGGATGACCCTGGCATCCGTAACGATAACGTTTGGCAAGCAGGTTGATAGAAACTCTCCCAGGCGATAGTATGCCTTGCCGAGGCGGTTCCATTTCCGGCGGTGTCTTTCGATCCCGTCCACGTTCACGACAACAGGCGTGCCGAATAGGCGCGGCATCCAGGCAAAAATACTGTTCGCGGCATTGCAGATCAGGATCGCGTCGTATCTGCACGCGAGCGCGTGCAGAACGGAGAGGAAGGTGTGCGCCACCGTATCCGTATATTTCCATTTCAGCGTAGGAAGCACCACGAGTCTGGCTCCCCGGTAAGTGTGAAGGGTTCTGGAAACATAATGGGCCCGGGCATAGACCGTTACCTGATGTCCGCGCGACACGAGACCGGCGGCGCATTCTTCGGCGAACGTTTCAAATCCGCCGTAATTGGCTGGAATTCCTCGCGTGCCGATAATGGCGATCCTCATAAAAAGGTTCCCGGTTTCCTGCTCGGATCTCTGTTTCATCCCGATTGAACTCTGGAACGGGAATTCGTATGCATGAATGCATACGGAGCGCTGGCGATGAATAGAAACAGCGTCAGAACTTCGGAGTCGCCGAAGTTATACTCGGTAATTCCTGCGACCATGAGGGCTGCCCAGGCGGCCAGTGCGGCGGAATGAGCCATCAAATCTTCGCGGCGCGCGACACCGCGTTCCGAGACGGATTCCTTTTTTGCCCGGAGGTAGCCGCGGAGCGCATCCCATGCAAGGCGGAACATAAACCAGAGCCAGAGGAAGAGCCCCGGGATTCCGGTTTCCGCCGCTATCTGGAGAACATTATTGTGCATGTGCTGGTAGACCCAGTCGGGAAATTCGTGCTCGCGCCTGTACCGCAGGGCTTCATACTTCACGTTCTTCGGGCCGACGCCGAACCACGGGTTGTCCTGGATCAGGCGCACCGCGGTGTAAAAGCATTCAATACGGGTGCGCGTGGTGGTGTCCTTTAAGTCCAGGCCCGACTGGAACCGCTCTTTTATGGAAGCCGGCGAGACAAAATACAGGGCCAGAACCCCCGCAAGCAGCAGGGGAATCGCGCGGGGCTTGCGCAGCAGAATCAGCGTGCCCAGGCCGGCAATCGTTCCCATCCACGCATTGCGCGTCTGGGAAAGGATGAGGGCCAGGCCAATCGGGACAAAGGCGATTACAACCCATTTATTGCGGCGCAGGCCATAGCAGAAGCCGTAAGCGGCAAGCAGGATAAGGGCAAGCATCAGCAGCCCGGAATAGGTCATCCACTGGCTCATAAAACCGGTGATGCGGTGCAGAAGATCTCTTTGAGGATCGGCGACATACTGCAGTAGGCCTCCAAGAGACGAAAGGACCGCAACGGCAAAGACCGCTTTGCCGATCCAAAGGAACCGGCCTTCTCCCCGGACGATCCAGGAAACCAGAAACACAAGAACGAAAAGAAAGAACTTCTTCGTGATCGTCAGCCCGAGCCATACATTGGATGAGGCCAGAGCCGCGATAATGTTCCAGGCCGAAAAGGCAAGAAGCGGCGCCAGGATCCGGCCGTCCGGCAGGAAAGCGCGCCTGTGGCGACGCAGCATCCGGAAATACCCGAGGATTGTCAGCGCCAGAAACAACTGCGAGACGGCGATGGAAACAAATCCAAGAGCGATACAGCCGGCCAGAGAGGCAAACGCGAATCTGTCCGCACCGTCCTGCAGGGATTCCGGGAAAAATCTGTGGAGTGGATTAGACATAGCGCGACCGCGGCTTGCGGGATTTTCGCTGCAATAGTTGGCCGCAAAGCTGTTCGGTTTCCTGGATCTTGCGTTCAAGCGTAAACTGAATTTCCATGCGTTCTCTGCCTCGCTGTCCCATGCGCATGGATTCCTCCGGATTGTCCGCCATCTGCTCAATAGCGCGGGCAAGAGCCCGGGGATCTGCCGGAGCTACAAGCAACCCGTTCTCTCCATCCTTCACAAGCTCAGGAATGCCGCCGACGCGAGTCGCGACAATCGGTAAAGAGGCCGCCATTGCTTCAAGAATGGCGGAGCTCAATCCCTCGGACAGACTGGGAAGAGCAAATATATCAAAGGATTTCATGAACTGGTATGTGTTGTCGTGAAACCCGGCAAAATGGAAGATGTCCGCCAAGCCCTTCCTCGCCGCGAGTTCTTCCAGTTCGTGGAGGCATTTGCCGCTGCCGACGATGACAAACCGCATTCGGTTCCGCACTCGGGGTATTAGCGCCGCGGCTTCGACCAGGTAGTTCAGCCCTTTCTCAGGGCTCAAATGCGCCACCGTCCCGATCACGGCCGGCTCACCCGGCTTGCGATGTTTCGGCTGGACCGGTTTCGGATACAGCGATAAATCCATTCCTTCATAAATCGTGTGAATACGGGAACTCGGGATGCCGCACTGCTGCAGCTGCAAATGGATGGACTCGGATATCGCGATGACGCTGTCAATCCCCCAGGTGTATTTCAGCCGGGAGAACAGGTTTCTGCGCAGAGGGAAATTGACGCGGCGGAATATAATTTTGATTCCCACCGACGCGAGTTTCGAAGCCAGAGTGCCGAGCAAAATTGCTTTTGGCGTGTTGAAGGCCAATACATCCGGGCGGATTCTCCTGAGGATCGGGATCAGCGACAGGAGCGAGAGAAGCCCCAACTCGCTTCGGATTGAAAGCGGGTGCACGTGTATGCCGCTTTCCGCGGCGCGCGTCCCCAGAAGGGTGTTCGGCTGGCACACCAAATGAACCGGGTGCCCGCGCAGGCGCAATCCTCTAAGAAGGGCCAGTAGCTGATCCTGCCCGCCTCTCCAGACTCGTTCGGTATCGATGACCAGAAAAGAGTACATTTCGCCCGTCATTGCGGAGCCGCTGAAAAAGCGGTTCAATCCCGCCTTCTTACAGGGAAGCGCCTCCGGCTGTGTCCATGCCGGCGCGGTACCAATCCACAATGCGCTGAAGCCCGGCTTCGAGCGGAACTTCCGGCGAATATCCGAGCATTCGGCTTGCCTTGCGGACATCGGCGAGCGAATGCCGGACGTCTCCCTTGCGCGCAGGCTCATAATGAGGTTGGATTGAAGTGCCCACTATCCGGCTCAGCTTTTCAAACAGCTCATTCAGGCTTGTCCGGGTTCCACAGCCGATGTTGAACGCTTCCCCTGCCACATTGGGAGCGGTCGCCGCTTTCAGATTGGCCTGAACCACATTCGCGACAAAGGTGAAGTCCCTCGATTGTTCTCCGTCTCCGTAAATGGTCGGCTGCCTGCCCGACAGCAGGAGAGTCGCGAAACGCGGTATGACCGCTGCGTAGTGTGAATTGGGATCCTGCCGAGGCCCAAAAACGTTGAAGTACCGCAAGGCTACGGTTTCGAGGCCGTACAGCTTATAGAAGAGCCTGCAGTATTCTTCGGTAACGAACTTGCTGAGCGCATAAGGGGAAAGGCATCGTCCCGTACGATCCTCCTGTTTAGGCAGGCTGGCGTCATCGCCGTAGATGGAAGAAGAAGACGCGGCTACGACTCTCTTCACCCCGGCATCGCGAGCAGCCGTCAAAACCGACAGGGTTCCGTTGATGTTGGCCGTTTGCGTTGCGGCAGGATTTTCGATCGAGCGGGCCACGGAGGGGATCGCCGCAAGGTGGAAAACACACGACACGCCCTCAAATTCCCGTCGCAACCGGTCTGTTTCGTTGATGTCCATTTGAAGAAAACGGAACTGACCGGCGGCTTTCTCCGACCAGCCGGATAGATTCTGCGCTCTGCCGGTGCTGAGGTTGTCCACAACAATAACTCGATAACCTAATCCTAATAGATGCTCGGCAAGATTGGATCCGATGAATCCCGCGCCTCCGGTTACAACCATTGTCTCCATAGGTGAGTCGTCCCCTCATGAGAGCTTTTTGAAAAACCACGAAGCTGCCAGATGGTATCAGAGATGGGTATTCAGAGCAATTCGCGATTCTTCGCGCGCATCGCGCTTTGGGGGCGCATTCTTCTTTGTTGCAAAGGATGCAAAGTATCAAATCCGGTCCCCGAAGCGGAAAAATGAGAAAGCGCAAAATTGGGATTTGGAGATACGGCGGCGGTCGCTTATCCTTCTGCAGGAAACCGTAGCGGAGGGGAAATGATCGGGCCCGCGGATATCAGAGCGCTCAGCGAAATTGTTGGAGAAAAATCGGTGTCGGTCGGGGAATCGGTGCTTGATCTGCACTCCCACGACGAATCCCATCACCGGCCCGTGCGTCCGGATGTCGTTGTCTGGCCGCACGGTACCGATGAGGTGAGCCGCATAGTCCGCTACGCATCCGTGCGGAATATTCCCGTCACAGGGTGGGGTGTCGGCACCAGCCTGGAGGGGAACCCCATTCCGGTGCAACGCGGCATCGTCATCGATTTCCAGGAGATGCAGAAAGTGCTCGCGATTCGCCCGGAGGATTTCCAGGTTGATGTGGAGGCCGGCGTGGTCTACAAAGAGCTGAACAAAACTCTGAGCCGCCACGGCCTTTTCTTTGCACCCGATCCCGGAGCCGCCGCCACCATCGGCGGCATGATCGGAAATAATGCGAGCGGCATTCGGACGGTGAAGTACGGCGCAACAAAAGAAAACGTGGCACGGCTTGTGGTTGTTCTGCCCAACGGGGATGTGATTCGCGTCGGGAACAGAGCGCGGAAAACATCGTCCGGTTATGATCTCGTCCACCTTTTCACCGGTTCCGAAGGAACTCTCGGCCTGGTGACCGAAGCCACTCTGAAGCTGGCAGCGCTTCCTGCAAATTTTACGGCTATCCGCGTCACTTTCCCGCAGGTCCGCCAAGCCACGGACACGGTCTTCGATGTGATCCGCTCCGGATTTTCTCCCGCGGCCATGGAATTTCTCGACGCCAACGTTATTGCTATGCTGAATCGGGATAGAGGCCTGGCGATGGAAGAGCTGCCCACCCTGCTCATGGAGTTCCACGGCTTCAGCGTGGAAGGATTGCAGGCGGAAATGGCCTATATTGAGGAAATCTGCCTGCAGCACGGCAGTACCTGCATTGACAAAGGCATCGGACGAGAGGAGCGGGACCGGATCTGGGAGATGCGGCATCTTACTTTCGAATCCATCAAGCGGCAGCATCCGGGCTTGTCGCCCCTTATTATGGATATCGCCGTTCCTCTTTCCCGCTATAGCGATATGGTTGCCTTTGCCCGTCGGGAAGTGGCCGATATGCTTGCGTATGTCTTCGGTCATGCCGGAGACGGCAACATCCACGTCATTGTTATGGACGCCCCCGCCGATGCGGATCGCTGGGCAAAGGTGGAAGCGGCACACGACCGCATTGTGGCCCGGGCCCTTGACTATGAAGGAACCTGCACCGGAGAGCACGGAATCGGAATAGGCAAACGCCGTTACCTTTCGGTGGAGCACGGAAGCAGTCTCGAACTGATGCGCCACCTGAAGAAGCTCCTCGATCCGAAAGGGATCTGCAATCCGGGAAAACTCTTTTTAGAATCAACGACGGAGAAATCGCCGCAAACCGATGTTCCAGGCATGCGCTGGGAGCTGTGATAGGATGGGAAACCATGCGAGTACGAATCTTTAGCAACGGAATTGAAGCGCCGCTCTCCCCATTTATCGGAAAATTCCTCGGCAATGTCTGTTTTGGAATCGCCTCCTCGCTCAAAACGCCGGAGCCGATAAAGACTCTCCAGTATGACATGGATGGAGACTTGGTCCGGATTGAGGTGAATCGGGAGTCCGTGCCCCTGAATTTAAGCCAGGGCTTTTCCAGAATCATCATAGTCGACACGATCCGCGGAATGATTCGTCATCTCAAGATGGCGGATCCCAACGGCGTTATCCGGATTGAAGTGGACATGGAGACGCAGGCGTAAAGCCCGTCCTCCTATACAACAGCGGTTCGCAATAAAGGATTCCAAATTCCGGATTCGGGATTCGAGGTTTAATGAAATGCAGCGGGCGGACCTGGCGGCCGGCATTCGCGAAGAGGCTTTCAGACTGGGATTTTTCAAGGTCGGAATTGCGCCCGCGCACACTCTTCCCCCTTCCGATGAAAATCATTTCAATGCCTGGCTTGCAAACGGATTTCACGGCCAGATGCGATACATGGAGCACCAGGCTCTAAAACGCCGGGATCCCCGCATGGTCTTCCCGGAAGCGCGAACCATGTTGCTGCTTGGGTTCAATTACTTCACGGGGGATCCTCCCCTCGATACGGATATGAGGGGTCTCATCAGCCGCTACGCCTGGGGCGAGGATTATCATTGCATTGTTAAAGAACGTCTGGATCGGCTGCTCCGCTTCATTCAAAGGCTTGAACCGTCAGCCTGCGGAATATGCTATACCGACACCGGTCCTGTGATGGAAAAAGCCTGGGGCGCTCGGACATCGCTTGGGTGGCTGGGCAAAAACACATGCTTGCTCACAAGGCGCGGATCCTGGTTCTTCATCGGTGTTATCCTGCTCAACATCGATCTGGAATGCGATGTCCAAGCCGGCAGCTATTGCGGCTCCTGCCGCCGAGGCATCGATGCCTGCCCGACAGGTGCCCTAGTCGCCCCATATTGCTTGGACGCACGGCTCTGCAGTTCTTATCTGACGATCGAATTGCGCGGCCCGATACCTCGCCCGCTGCGTCCCCTGATGGGAAACCGGATCTTCGGTTGTGACATCTGCCAGGAGGTCTGTCCTTGGAATCGGTTTGCCTCCCGAACGACCGAGGAGGACGTTGAGGGAAGTGAAGAGGCCCGGC
>CAZLHW010000044.1:0-14216 GCA_964559085.1 uncultured Acidobacteriota bacterium
GAGTCGTTATTGTCTTGAGTTATTTGGGGGCCGGCGGAGCTTGCGATACTGGCAACAAAAAGAATTCCTATCAGAAGAATTTGATTGACTATTTTCATTTTGCGAACAGGAAGCGCAAACACGCAAATCGCTTCCTTTGTTTTCCTTTCAAAGCTTGAAACAGGGGTTAAACAAACCAACCGGGTTATTCCTTGAATTTCGGCGCTATTTTACTGAAAAAATGGCGACCTGCACCCTTTTTCGCGTTCAGTTTTACGCTTTTTAATAAAACGGCATTTTAGAAACCGGCGAGTTTTAATGCGATCAGTGTTCCAATTCCAAACGCAAGGAAACCGGCTCCGACAATAAAAGGTTTGCGGTATTTTGATTCCCATCCTGCAAGGCCGGGCTCCAGGACCGCCTGCTGATGGCGCCTGGGATTGCACCATGCACGGGTCCTCATACCGGGTTGATAGCGATTCACAACTGCATAGGCCTCGGATCTTGGAAAATTAACCCTGACGGTTAATATTCGGTTTGATCGGTAGGTCCTGCCTTCAACCTCGTATTCATATAAAACTTCAGGATAATAATAGATAATAGGAGAAACGAATTCGGATGTTTCATTTTTTAAGGATGATCTTTGAACCTCTTCAATTACTTCGGAACTTATAATCGCGGCTTCCACGGGAAGCCATCCAATGCTATCGATTGCAATACGGCGGGCATGCATGGCGTATAAGATGACAAAGGCACCCAGACAAGAAAAGACCACAGCCCATACCCGGATAACGCTTATCCACCCTTGATTGTGAGTGATCCATGCATTGCCGCATAGGAATAAAATTGCGGCGAGCCACCAAAATTTTTCCCAGATGCGCCAGAAAAGGTTTTTACCATCCTTAATTTCAAGCTGCGCCGATGATTCCATCATTGCCTCTCAAGACGTTAAGATCGGCTTAATGCGCTTACCTGGATCGAGTCAGGAGCGCGGCCGAGAATGTTTACCGAAAGAGTCAAAAATGCCTGGATGTGCATATACCGGCATACACGTTTCCGGCAGAGGGTTCCCGCGCCGTCCTGAAGCACCCCGACCGGCTAATGCGGCTTTCAGAATAACCATATCCAACGCATGCATGACATCCTTCTGGCGTAATTCGCCGAGTTTTGAAGGATCCTTCGGGCCCTAAAAGACAGAAGCCCATGCTTAGGTATCCGAAAAACAATTTTTCTACGGCCCCACTCTTTGCTATCGGCTCGCCGCGATTCCGATAAATCGCCATTGAAGCTGTGCTGCGGCAGGCGCGGAAAAATCTTTAATTCACGCTGTAAACTTAAGAAATTCTTTTCGATTTTTGGAAATATTTTAATATGGATCCATGAGGAAAGTGCAAGCAATTTGCGCCGACGCAATTACTCTCCGCATCCCGTTCCCCGGAACCGCTTGTTGCTTGAGGGCGGGCTCCCGGGGCCGCTTCCTCTGCCATGGATCCCTATTTTCCTGGCGGCGCACGCTAACGACCTCAGGCGGCGAGGGGAAGTTCATATTCCGGATCGAACGCCTCCGCGGCCGCGATTTCCCCAGGCCCGGGAGGAATTATATCGTTGATTGATGGGAACTCTCTTTTGAAGGCTTCCTCCATGACCCGGATGCGCACTTCCATGATATCGAGGACGCGCTCGGTGTCGTCTCCAAAGGCGTTGCCGATAAGCTTGGCGAGAAAATCCCGATTCCAGGTCTTTACTTTTGCGATGGTTTCCGCGAAGTCCTCATACACAAAATGGGGCAGCAGTTCCGACATTGGGTGATAGGCTGTTGCGTTTGGATTAGAAAGCAGGGTATCCGGAAACCTCAGGCGCCAGCGCATAATCTTTGCAATCTGTTCCTCCATTCTCGCCGGATCCAGTGAAAGGCTTTGCCCCTGCAAAGCTCTAAATGCTTCCTCGTCGAGGAAGTCGGCAAAGTTGCGGTCCAGCGGCCGGAGTATTCCGTCCGGACCCAGCTTGTAGTTCAGGGAATGGCCGTCGCGGTCCCCGACCAATGCCCGAAGCACCATATCTCTCGCAATCTGCTTTTTCATGGCGATGCGTTCCGCATGAGAGCAGTCAAAAAGAGTTTTGCCTTCGACGTAGCGGATGAAGACACCCTCGACTTCCGGTCCTTGAGGATCCAATCGCATTCTGGTTCGAATCCCCGCGGGCGCCGGGATACCCAGTTCCCTGGCAAGCTTCGGCACCACCTCCTCGGCTTCCCACCCATATCGAGGTATCCCGCCTGTATTGGCACCCGGCTTTTCCTTGAACACCCCTACCTTGCGCCCATTGACCATAACCCAGCTGGGCTTTGATATGCCTGAGCCAACCGGTTGCAGGGTATAGCCGGCTTTGCGAATTGCTTCCACTTCCTCTGCAATATCCGGGATTGTGGCCGCGCCGGAAGCGTGCCTCAGTCCCATGGCTTTGAAGTGCTCCTGTAAATTCAACCTCTCTTGAACAACTTGCAGGCGAAGGCGCAGTTCCTCCAGGTCCAGGCGCTTTGTTACGCCAAGCTCCTCGAGCACCTCGATCCCTTCGGCATAGGCGCGCCGAGCTCCGGCGAGATCATCTGCCAGCACCATGCGATCGGCCATCCGCAGAATGGAAGGTCTCCGGAAATCCGCATTGGGCAATTTCCCGGTTTGATTCATCATCCGAGCGGCGTGATCCTCCAGATTCCGGGCGAGGCTTTCGCACGTTGCCTTCCGGCTCTGCGCTGCTGCGCGAAGGTCTTTAATTCTTTCCGCGAGGTTGTCGAGCAGGCTCTTGATGGTCTTGACCTGGCCGGGCATTCCTTCCGAGGCCGCCATTAATCCTTCGAGGATCCCCTTCCCCCGCATGAATTCCGCAAGCGCAGCTTCGCTCTCCTCGTCGGCAAGCTTCACCGCGAGCCTTGCCATCTGCTCCCTGAGCCGGCCGGCATTATCCTGGAGCATGCGCCGGCTGTTCTGTGAAAGGGCTCCCGCGGCATTCAATTCTCGGACGGCGTCATCGAGCTGCTTTGCGTAGGGTGCTGCCGCGGCGGCCACTTCGTCGGCCCTATCGAGCCCCTGTTGAAGGCTGGCGGCCAAAGCCCGGATCTGCTCAGGCCGCGCGGCAGATTTTCGGGCGAGTTTGACCGCAATATCGTAATCGCCGACTCCGTAGGAGGCAATCACCTGGGTGAACAGTTCGGCGATTTCCTTGGCCTTCCGCTGCGCTTCCTTCCCTCCTCCAAGGTAGTTGGTGACCGTTTCTGCCGCCATGCCGGCAAGTGTGGCCGCATTGAACTGAACTGCAGAGTCCACCAACATCCTGTCGAGGAAAAACCTGCTTTTATCAAGCTTGACAAAGTCGGCCATCAGAGCTTGGCCGAGCTCGGTCTGCCCCAGTGTTTTGGCGAGTTCCGGCA
The DNA here is from genome assembly GCA_964559085.1 of uncultured Acidobacteriota bacterium. Classification (GTDB taxonomy): domain Bacteria; phylum Acidobacteriota; class UBA6911; order UBA6911; family UBA6911; genus UBA6911. The sequence continues at coordinate 3,407 of CAZLHW010000044.1, forward strand.
GGCGAACGGCCGATACAAAGGCCTCCTTGAGGCTGATGGTTTTGCCGTTATATATGGCTTTGGCCGTGGGATTGGCCCACTGCATGAACGTGGTTCCGCGCCAGGCGGCGCTCACCTGGGCCGAAGGTCCCAGGAAAAGAAGCAGGTTCTTAGCGCTGGCGGCATCTTCCAGGACTTCGGCGACATCCGCCACCTCAAGCTTTCCATCCGCGAGTTTGTCCAGAAAAGAAGCCCGGTATGCCTCGCAGTCCAGATATTCTTTTCCGGTCTCGAGATCGAGCGGCTGGTTCTTCCACTCCACCATTTTTTTCACGTCGCGGTTTTCAAATGCGAGCATCATGGCCGCGCGCATCTTGACGATCTGCTGGTCCGTGATCGATTTCCAATGGTCCCCGGTCTTGCCGAGCTCCGTCAGGACGGTTTCCTTAAAATCATCGTGCGTCATGTTCCGGATGGTTGTGAGCGAAAGGCCTTTCTCGCGGAACCGCATGATCATCGCCAATCCGATATGCGCACGGGTTGCATCGTCGAGGACGATGCCGATTTCCCGCGCCTGATGCTCCTGCTTGCCTCCGTCGATATCCTCGTGATCGGGAATGGTACTTGTGAAATAGTCCAGGACGGCGGGGCGGTTGCCGATGGCGCTCAGCGCGCCGGTCTCTCCAATGGTCAGCGCATCGCCGATGAAGCTGAAGAATCCGGCATCCCCATGCTTCGAAAGCTCTTCCGAGAGGCGCTTCTGGAAAGCGTGGGCTTCACTGGTGATTTTACCGTCGATGAGCTTCAGCAGATCCATTTCTATGCCCCGGATCGCATGCTGAGCCGGAGTAGGCGGCTTCCGCCTGCGGGTTCCGTCGGGCAGCGTCTCCAGTTCCTGATCCTCATGCTCTCCTTCGCCATCCCGGCCGACTGCGAGGGCGTTCCGTGCCGCACTGAGTGCCAGACCGCGCTGGCCTTTGCTCAAGAAGTATTTCGCTTCCAGCAGGCGAATCTCATACTCCCATTTTCCCGAAGCGATGCACGCGCGGGCCTTTTCCCGGAATTCCTTGTCCCGGCCGGCTTCGAGATACAGCTCGACCTCAATTAGAGCCGCTGTATTTTCGGTGTCCTGAATGGCGGCCTCGGCACGAGCGCGAACGCTGGGCCAGATTGATTTCGCTGAGTCGGCCCGCAGATCGGCGGCGATCGCCTTGTACTCGAGCAGGACATCCTGAATTGTCCGGTCTCTCTCCTGCTCCAGCGCGATCTGTTTGTTCTGGAGCTTGTCCAAGACACCCTGAATCGTGCGGCGCATCGCCTCCCGATCGCCTGCCAGGTCGCGTCTGATCACCGAGTCGCTGTTCATAAGAGAATAGAAAGCCTGGAAGACCGGATCCTCCCCTTTCTGCTCGGGGGTCCACGAGAGTACGGCCTGGAAATAGTCAAGTTGGGACTGCAGCCTTATCAGGGCAATCCGGATCATTTCCAGCTTTTCCAGGCTCAGAACAGTCTGCTCTTTGGCCCTTAGTCGGCGTTCCCCCATGCGGTCCATTTGTCGCTCGGCATCAGCGCGCTCATTGTCGATTTCCCGGAGCTTCTCTTCGAGGAATCTCAGTTGATCGCCAGTCAATTCGAAGCGGATCGGATCCTCTTCTATTCCGGCGTCCTCTTCAGCGGGCTGTGCGGCTTTGGGGGACGGGCGTCAACCCGCCATCGCGAGCAGTTCCTGGTCGTCCTCCTCGGGCGGCCGGGGAGGCTGAAGTTCATCCTGCGATTCCGGGTACCAGTCGGGCTGGGGCCAGTTGTCCTCGCTCGCAATGTCGTCTTTGTCCAGCGCTGCGCCATAGGGGTGCCTGGCCGGCCCGAGATATCGGAGCATGTGCCGCCGGTAATCGCGGCAGAGCTCAACGTCGTTGCGCAGCGCGATCGCCATTTGTGAAAGGATGCTGTATGCGGAAAATGCGTTATAGGCGGCAATCCCCACTTCCTTCTCGCTGCTTCCTTGTACCGTCAGCGCGCCGGCTTCGAGGATCAGCGCCGCCTTGCGGGCCTGCACAAAGGCTTCGGATCCCCCCAACCGCGCGCACAAGGTCAGAAAACCGAGTACGTCCTCCCCATGCGCAAGGACCGAAGGATCAAGTTGAAGGGCGCGACGGTACATTGCAGCGGCGTCCTCCAGGTACGGAGCCAGCTCAGCCCGGGCAGCCGCATGGTACAACGCCAGATCCCAGGCAACCTGCTGCACCGCCTTTGCCACGTCCAGCGCCCGCCGCGCACGGATCGCATTGTCCCCTTTCAACTTTGGTTGCGGGGTATCGACGCGCCGCCTATCCTGGCGCGCGATATCCTGCGGACCGGCAATGGACGCGAGCGCCGCGACGCGATCCGGCGCAGGAGCCGGCGGGCTGTCCACCCGGAATGCAATCTCAAAGTCGAGACGGAATCCTTCGGCTGCAAAGACTGTCACCTGAGCCGAGTAATTTCCCGGCCGTATGCCCAGGAACTGGCTTCCCCCATGGGTTCGGGCTCCGTCGATCATCGGAGATGGATTCGATTCCGAGAAGCGCTTGTACCAATACGAAGTCTGGCCCGCGCAGGTGATCCGGACCACGTAATCATGCTTGTAGGTTTTTACGAACTGAAAGCGCTCGCGCGGACGATCGCCTCCGGATCGTTCAGCATCCGAACCAGTTGGCTGACCGAGGAGCGTGCAGCCGGGCCGAGGTTGCCGATACGGACGCAGGCATCCAGCCGGGCCGCCTTGTCTGCGCTTTCGAGGAGGCGCGTCCATCGCTCCAAGTCCGATAAGGTCGAAGCTGATTGGAGAGCGGCACTCTGCAACTTAGATCCGGATTTCGCCATGCTCTGCAATGCGCGCGAAGCATTGGCGCGTACTTCGGCGTTGCTGTCCTCCGCCGCTTTGCGCAGCGAATCTGCCGCCGCGGGATCAGCAGGGGATACGGATTGTAGGCGTCGCCGCAAAATCTCCGGCCGGGCGCGCAGGACTTGAATCGGGCGACATCATTTTGGAAATGGGGGACACGAAATTCTACGATGCGAAAACGTCCCGCGCAGATTTCGCCTCCTTCACGCGAAGCCTCCTCCCGGGAGTGTCGGTGCGTCTTCTGGTGCAGCGGGGCCGGCACCGTTTTGAAACATCCATTACGCCGGAAAAACCGGAAATGGGCACTGAAAAAGCCGCCCTGGCAAAAGCGGCCTACGACGAAGGCCGGAGGCGTATGGAAGCCCGCGATTATGCGGGCGCCGCAGCCTTATTTGAAAAGGCGATTTCCCAAGTCCCCTTCGCGCCTTCTTATTACGCAGCACTGGCCGAATCCTTTTTCAGAAGGCAGGATTCCAACGGAGAGATCGACGCACTGAAGAGAGGGGTTGCCGCTGCCCCTTCTTATTCTCTTTACAGTCTCCTGGGTATCGCCTGCCGCGCAGGCGGACGTTTTGACGAGGCGATCGATGCCTTCGACAAGGCGATCGCAGTTATGCCGCCGGATGTCAAAGACATCGAGGTGTACCAGCAGTTCGGCTTCTGCCGCATGAAAAAGCGGCAGTACAGGGAGGCGCTCGCTCTTTTCGAAACCGCCTATAGTATTAACCCCAGGTCGCCTGCGGCCGTCTACTTTCTTGGAGGCTGTCATGATGTGCTGGATAACCGAGATCAGGCAATGCGCTTTTATCGCGACTACCTGGCGCTCGGACACAGCAACAACGACTGGAACAGATACGCCGAACGCAGGTTGCGAGCCCTTCAGGGCAAGGAACGGTCGGGTCCGAGCACAGCGGATCAGCTGATTGGCATCGTCGATACAATCGTCAGGGATGTGGCAAGAGTGAATGCGCCGGCCCCGGCAAAGGTTTTCAACAGCCAAGGTGGGATCGCGGCGCCCGATCGTTACCCGGACGCTGCAGGCACTAAGTGGGAACAACAGGAATTGGGATTCACCGCGACCTGGACACGACAAGTAAAATCAAACGAATGGATCGCATCCGGGGCCGGGGGATGCACCAGAGCTCTGATTACCATGGCGGGGAGGGGCAATCAACTACAGGCCATTCGACAGGACCAATGCGCTTACTCCAATGGTCTCTCCGCAACCTATGAGGGCACCATCCTGCCGGACGGTACTGTCACAGGAAAGAGGACGATTACCCACGCGGGGAGCGGCACATCACAACCGAGGGACCTTGTCGGGAAAGAACAGCCTTGGTCGGCAAAGATCATAAACTGAAACATCTGCCGCAAAGCTCGACACCAGATCGAAATACTATGCCAAAGATCCACGAATCGCGCGAGATTTTGCACCCAAATTATTCCGCTGTTTGGCTGACGGGAACCTGCCTTTAAAACGGTTTCTTAAATCAGAGCTCCGGCTTTTCGCAAGCGCCCCTGAGGAAAGCGCCCGCAATCCGGCGCGGCGCGGAGAGTGCACGCGCCGGACAATCAGGATGCAGGCGCCCCAGACGCGGGTTTGCGCCGAAAGCGCGGATCAGAACAGCCCAGGGCAAAAGAGCCGAGCGCAGCGAGGATCCGGAGCCCCGGCAACCTTAAAAAAAGCCCCGAAATGGGTGATGCAGGCTGCGCCACCCCTTCCAGGGCCGATGTACCCCCTCCTGTCGCCTTATTGTGCACCGATCATCGTCTCCGCAAAATTTGCGCAGGGATCGGAATCGTTCCCGTGTTCTACATGTCGAACTTCAAGCCCCATCGATAGGAGCGACCGGGTGCAGGATAGAGATAGAGGGTCTGATATTGTTTGTTGCCGATATTGTCGATCCCGAAATACACGGCCAGACCACCCCCGATCTTTTGGGTCACCCTGGCGTTTGCAACAAAGTAATCGTCCAATTTCACCTTGCTTGCAACCATCGCGGCAGTGTTGGATGTATTGACGTGGTTGTAGTAGGTTGCTTGAGACATGTATATGCCGCTGAAATTGGCATCCAGGCCAAATCTGAATTGGTGCCTCGCTTCCACGCTGATTTGATGCGCCGGCCTATAAGGAAGCTCGTCGGGACGGTAGGTGAGATTGGGGATGTACTGGTTAACAATCGTCACAGATTCCAGCGCGCTCGAATGCATGTATGTGTAGCTCAGAAATGCATTTGTGTTTTCAGTAATTTGGCCGCTTGCGCTGAGTTCCAGTCCTGTGATTCTGGCCTTGGGATATTGTTCAAAGCGGCCGATCAGATTGTCGAAATTGATCATGTTTTTAACGTGGCTGTAAAAATAGGCCCCGCTGATCTGCATTTTCGGGTTCACGGTGATATTGGTTCCGGCTTCCAGGTTTATCGCGCTCTCTTCTTCCAGATCAGGATTGCCGACCGGGCCCACGACTCCATCCGAATAGAGATTGCGCATGGTTGGGAATCTGAGTTTGCGCCCGATCGAACCGTAGAGGCTGACGTGAGCGGAGGCATCGTATCGCGCCCCGATTTGTGGACTGAATGCGGGCACGTCTTTGCCGGGATCCTGATCTACCCCCGATTGATACCGCTTGCGCTTGTTCATATAATCGAAGCTGGCGCCGGGCGTGATTGAGAATTTCCGGCCAATTCTGATTTCATCCTCAATACCGACCGACATCGTATCTGAAGACAGGTTGTCGGTCGTTCCTCCCGGAGGGCTTAAGGTCGATGACCGATGTACATCCCTGCGGAAATTCAATCCTATCCTCAAATCATTGCCCGAAAAACCTTTATAGTAGGCATATGCAGTGAACCCTGCGTCATAATCGTCCCATAGCGTGTTTCCGGAAAACGGGCTGATAAGATTCTGAGCCGTGTACGAGGGATTGTCGTAGCTGGCAAGCGTGTTGTCGTATTTGTCGTAAAACCCCCTTAATTTAATAGTGAAATTTTCGGTTACGCGGCTTTCTTCGATCACGTTGATCATCGTGCGATTCCAGTCGGTGAAGCGCCAGTAGCGTGGATAGAAGAAGAGTGCCCTCCGATTCCTGTTCTCCCTGACGATCAATGTTGGCGGCACCCCATAGTCATTGAAGTAGTGCTCGAAGGATATGCCGAGGGTGTTTCTTGAACCGAGAGCGAGCGTTCCCGTGAACGTAAATGCATTCCGCTGGTAATCACCATTGTCGCGGCTATGCTCGTCTGCGGGGATTGGAGTATTTTTGATGGTATTGGGATTGGTAGGCGCCGCGGCCATGTTGTTCAATATATCCTGCGGGATAGAGAATCTGGCTGCCAGCGGGTAACCGTTGCCCTCGCGATGACTGAATGCGGCGTAATAACTGAGCGGACCCTTCTTCCACCCATGTCCCACCTGGACATTCGTGGTGGCATATTGACTGCCTTCGTATTGGGCCGAAAAGCTCGGCTTTGATTCCCCCCGTTTGGTGATGACATTGACAACTCCGCCCATTCCATTTGCGCCGTACAGGACGGAGCCGATCCCTTTGATCAACTTGATGGAAGCGATATTCTGTACCGGTATATCCGCCAGATTGATCTGGCCCTCGTAGGGGAATGAAACTGGGATGCCGTCCATCAGGATCAGCAGCTTTTCCTGCTCGAATCCACGGATGGTCAGCTCCTCTCCGCTTTGCGCTCGGGCTACACGAAACTGGACGCCGGGCAATAATTCAAGAGCTTGCCCAATATTGGCAACGCTGCGTTGCTCCAGTTGTTCCGCGGTAACCTCTGCAATGGTTGTGGGACTCTCCGGTATTTCGGCCCTTTGCCAATCTGCATTGACGATCACCGTTTCGAACAGCTCGAAGGCGGGCTTCTTCTTTTGCTCTTCAGTCTCTTGTTGTGCAATACCGGCTTCACACCAGCAAAAGAGAAACATAAACGCGACACAAACCTTTATCATAATCTTCATAAAAACTCCCTGGCCATGGCTCTTGATTTAAAAAACTTCGATCTTTTTGATGCGTTTGACGGAACGGCCTCCGGTGCTGTCTTCGCCGGTCACCGACATCGCAAATCCGTCTGCAGCGGACAGAGGCTTGCCGTCTTTAACAGTGGCAATAATAATCTGATCGCCCATGCGTGAGTTAAACAGCTCGCCAAACGAAAAGGTCGCGCAATAACCGTCGTCGCTCGTGATAAGAACGTAGCGGTTATAGGGCGCGGGGTCGGGCACTTTTGTGTACCTCTTCAGGAGAACGGATAGCGGAACTCCATCCAGGTCGTGGATCCCGTGAAACCCTTCGCACTCGCCAAGCAAAACTGCAGCCGGAATGTGGATTTTGGGCAGCGCTTCAAGGTCGGCAGGTGTCACAACACGCTGCACATCGGCGGCCCGGTCTACAAATGTAAACTCGGTGCTTGGAGGTCGGACTATTTTCTTTTCCTGATCTTCGTAAGCAAGGAGCTTGACATCCACACGCGAGACTTTGATCTCAGTCAGATCCGTCATCATTCGGCCGTCATGAATATCCGTCGCAACAACCAGGGTGGGGGCGCAGGGCTGATTCCATTGCTCGTAGGCGATCAGGACACTGCGCCCGATGCTGGAGTAAAAGATTTCCCCGAATGAGAACACGATTTCGCGGTTGTTTTTATTGCGCACCTGGATGAAAGTACCCGGCTCCCATTTCCGCTTGTATTTCAATCCGGCTTTCCACAGGACATCCCGCAAGAGGACGCCACGAAACGACTTCTGGATGACTTTTTCCTCATCCTTTCTGTCGCGCACCCGTTCCGGGATTATGGGAACATCCTGGATAAGAAATGGCGGCATCGCCTTCAGGTCGGCGAGAGACAGCGATAATTCCTGCTGCAGTTCGCCTCTCACTGCAATCGCCGTTTCCTGAGAAAAGGATTTTTTGAGCAAAAACGGGGAGAGCACGACACAACAGAAGCAGGAAATAAGCAAACACAATCTTTTAGTTTGGGCCAAGCGTAAACAGATTAGGGAAAGCATCGGAAACTCCCTCTGAGAATACGGCAACCGCATCGTTGCCGCCCCTCAAGAGAGGTCCATCAGGCAGCCAGAATCTTCTGCCGTGTCTTTCCTGAACAGGCACGCAAAGACGCAGTCGTGTCGGTCGTCAGCATTTGCACGCCGTGCAACCAACGCCGGGTTCAAATTTTTCGCATGCAGCCTACCCTTCTTTCCTGGCGAAAAATTCTAACACAGGCTAATAGCACGGCAAAAGACGGGCTGCTGATTTTTTGTGCGGACCCGCATTCTGGTTCATCAACATACAACCCGACAATAAGGACCGCTCTCTAAAATGGATCCCGCAAGAGAGGAAACGGTGAAACGATTTATTGCTTTTCCTTGACGATCGCTTGCGATCTGATCATTCTTTGCTTTCGCATAACTTTCAATTTCTGCATAAGACCAGGACATGGGAGGTTGCGGATGAAACAATATAAACGCTGCGTGCGAATCGTTGCTTTATTCGCTTTTCTCGGTACAAACCCCTCTTTTGCCCAGAATCCTCTGGTCATGGACCAGTTCACCGCCGATCCGACCGCGAGAGTATTTGAAGGCAAGGTATATGTCTATCCGTCGCATGATATCCCGGCAACCCCCGGCAGAGGGCGAGCCAACTGGTTTGTCATGGAAGACTATCATGTGTTTTCTTCCGAAAACCTGACGGATTGGAAAGATCATGGAGTCATTCTGACTCAAACCGACGTTCCGTGGCTGGGTCGCGAATCGTTCGACATGTGGGCCCCCGACTGCGTTTTCAAAAACGGAAAATATTATTTCTATTTCCCCACCGGCGGCAGGATCGGAGTAGCCATAGCGGACCGGCCTTTTGGGCCTTTCAAGCCCGAGCCGCAGGCCATAAACGGAGTGCGCGGTATCGATCCCTGTGTATTGATTGACAAAGATGGAACCGCCTATTTGTACTTTTCGCTGAACGCCATATTTGTGGCAAAGCTGAAAGACAACATGGTGGAACTCGATTCGCCGGTACAGAAAATTGAAAATCTGCCGACCCAAGGACTCGTGGAAGGCCCCTTCGTTTTCGAACGGAATGGCCTATATTACCTGACCTATCCTCACGAAGTGGACGGCGCCGAACGGCTCGAATATGCAACCGGCAGCAGCCCGATGGGGCCTTTCGAGCAGAAAGGCGTAATCATGGACAAATCCGCCAGCGGCTGCTGGACCAATCACCACTCCATTGTGGAATACAAAGGCCAATGGTATCTGTTCTACCACGACAAGGATCTGTCCCCGGAATTCGACAAGAATCGTTCCATGAAGGCGGATTATTTATTTTTCAACGAGGACGGCTCCATCAGAAAGGTGATTCCGACCCATCGCGGCGTCGGCATTTCCGATGCGCGCAAGGAAATTCAGATCGACAGGTACAGCGCCCTCAGCCAGAAAGGAACCTCCGTGGCATTTGTAAATCCCGAACGCAGATGGGACGGATGGAAAGCGGTTCTGGCGGCTCCGAATGCATGGGTGCGATACGATAGGACGGACTTCGGCACCGGGAAATTGCGCAGCGTAGTGGTCAAAACAGCATCGTCATCCGGCGGCCGCGTCGAAATCCGGATGGACAGGCTGGACGGCCCCCTGATCGCTGCGGTGACTATTGCGAACAAAACTGATTGGACTGCAGTACGGGCTCCCCTTTCTAAAAATCCTATTGGGGTCCATGACCTGTTTGTGATTCTCAAGAAGGGAAAGAACGCCGAGATCGACTGGATCAAATTCGAATAATCCGAATTAGCCCTTGGGCCGCATCCGATGTTCCATCGCGGCGCGGAGTTCGCGCCGCATCCTTTCCCGCCGTGCATGAGCCGGAAGAATCAATGGTGCAATTGCGGGAGCCGCGGAAACCAAAGGTCGTAATCCGGATGGATTCCTCAAGGAGACTTTTTTCGAAAAGAATTTGCTTTATAATTCGGTAACGTGCATCTATGTTAGGGCGTGGTACGGTTAATCCTGAAACAACGCAAAGCGGAACATTTAATAATCGGAGGACGGAATTACCATGAAGAACAGGACCTTGTTTATTTCCCTGTTGGCAGTCGCGGCTTTCGCCTATACAACCCTTTCTCCTGCTTTGGCACAAGTCGGTTTCGGCGGCGGGAGCGCCAATGTCGAATTAACGGCAAAAAGAGAGAAAACCGATGGGCCGTCGCCAGGAGTTGCCGGGAAATGGATTGCGAAAGAAGGCAACAACGACTTGAAGCTGCAAATTAAGGTCGAAGGATCAAAAGTGTCGGGAACAATTGAAAACACTCAATTCCCCGGCGTTATCGAGTTTAAGGACGGCAAGCTCGAAGGAAACACAATTTCCTTTAGCTATGTGCGCCAGATCGGCGGGCAGGAAATGAATATATCATGGACAGGAACGCTTTCAGGCGATGAACTCAAGCTGAAGCGCAGTGTCGGCGGCGGGATGCCTGGCGGCGGACGTTGATCCTTTCCTTAAGCAATCCGAATTATTGCCTCATCACGGATCAACTCTGCGGAGAAGATCTGCGCCAATTTAAGGAACGTCTTTTCCCCGCGCAGCGATTGCATCAGGACGCCGGATTTGGAATCACCCGCCGTCTGCGAATCAGGGGCCCCGCAAACAGCAGGTATAAGGCAGGAACGAGCATCAGGCTGTCGCGGGCAAGGGTCTTGGGTGAAATCGGGTCGCCGGAACCAAAACATCCGCAATCCGCCTCAATCCCTCGAAGGTAGGTGATGGAGAGAATAACGATGAAGAACACGAGCAACAGAGCCGAGGCACCGGCCAGATAGCGGACTCTGTGTCCGAACCCAATCAGGAGAGAAAAGCCGAGCACCATTTCGACCCAGGGGAAATAACGAACGCTCAACGGAATATAGGCTTGCGGGAAGAGATCATAGGTGTAAAGCACGGCTTCG
>CAZLHW010000045.1:0-12900 GCA_964559085.1 uncultured Acidobacteriota bacterium
ACCGGTGCCCAACCACAACATGTAGGGGGCACCCACTTAAAAGCCAGAAGAACCTCATTTAATAATAAAGTGATCAATCGCTTTCGACGATGAGTGAAACAGCCCAAGGGCTTAGGGTCTCAGATTTAGACTCTGGTTTTGATTGTTTGAAAAAAGCAAGGGATGCAAATAGACGGCCTCACGCCCTCATACATCGAATCCCGATATCAGATACGAGCACTGTTAAGAACCTTGTTTGCAGTATGTAGCACTAATGCCGGCGAAGATCAGCAATAATGGTTCGTTATCTTCACTCAATCCTGCTTAAAGATTCGCACTTTGCGTCCGGTCCACTGCATAGCGTCTATGTCGCTTCCCAGGGAGAGATCTTCTATTCTGATGAAGTGAACCACGTGGTCACCGCGCGAGACAAAGCGGGGAAACTCCGGTGGAACAAGGGCTCCAAAGGATCCGGCCCTGGGCAATTTATTTATCCGCGCGGCGTCTGCATGGGGCTCATTAAGGATGAAGGTAATCCAATACCCTGTATTGCAGTAGCAGATTCATGGAACAAAAGAGTTCAATTCCTGACTTTGGAAGGGGAGTGGCTTTCGGAATGGACATGCGCCCTCGAAAACTTGCCTTTTTCTGAGCCTGTTGATGTACGCTTTGAAGCTTTTGGCTTTTCTGCCGAGCCCGGTGATGTCGTAGGCTGCTGGCTCGTCCTTGATAAGGGGCATCATGCCTTATGGATATTTGATTGCAATGGAAAATGCCTTGGCCGAATAGGCCGGCGAATTGGCCCGCACAAGGTTTCAGACTGGATTGACGCCGGCGAGTACCCAAATCTCAGGAAGCTCGATCATAATCCTGCCGGCACAACAGACCTATTTGACTTTCTTTACTACCCTGCCCGGATTCTGGGCACGGTCCAAACGGGTCTTCACATCTGGGAACCCTTCACCGGCAATCTGAAATTGGTGGCTTTTGGCAATTGCATACCTTTGAAAGCGGGATATACCGAGGACAGCGTATGTATAGCTGTGGATAACCAAGGTTCGTTATACTGGAATCAGGCAACAAACTGCATTACTGCATATGATCGACATGGGCAAGTGCTTGCCAGTGAGCGGATCGAAGGCTTTCCTGTCGTTTCCAATCTTCCCGCCAACGAGGTATACATCCAGAGAGGGAGCAGGCTCTTTCGTGCTCGTATCGTGAACAGAGACGGCCCGTCCTCGAATGATGAATCCGGATTGGAATCAAGGCTTATGTACGCTGCGGGCGCCCGGCTCGAAAATCTAGAGATAGAGCAATTTCGCCGGCTTATGAGTCCAGCCCTGTTGATTGTATCTGACCTGATTGTTCTCGCGGATGAGATCATAAACCGGATCAGAGCGCAGTCGTTTGCGGGTGAACTGACCGTGTTGCAGAATCGTCTCTCAAAAGCGACAGCGGCCTGGGAAGAGGCTATTGAATCGCTCTATGAAAATCTCCGTCCCTACTACTTTGCGATCCTGCCATTGCGCCTGTGTTTGCAAAAGGAGGCAGCTGACCCGGTTTCAGGGCGAGCACTTCAATTGTGGAATCAGATGATTACTTTTCCCTCACGCGCTTTTATTGATCTGGTATCGCGGTGCGACGATTTGCTCATTTATGATTACGAGCTTGCAGAGCTGGAAAACAGGAACCCAAATATATCCGCCCTAAGGCAGCTTTGCGGAAACATGCAGTGGACGCTCAACAGGGTAATTGACTGGATCTATGGTTGGTCGGGATCAAACCATGCATTCAAGTCCCCGCTGTCGGCAAGCCGCCAAAAGCCCTTGGATGCGATCCCTCCCTCACTTTTGCCAAAAGACAGTTCAATGATCCTGGCAGGAAACCGCAGAGACCATAAGTTCCTCCAATTTGAGGCAGTTGACCCTATTCTGTGCCAAATTGATGACTCGGCCTATCCCACTGCTCCACACTACATAATTGCGGACAAAAGCGGCTGCCTTTTTGTGAGTCTCTCTAATGCAAACCGCATCTTACGCATCGATTCTCAAGGTGGAAAGGCAGAATTCCTGGACCTTGAAAATGTTGATGAAAGAGGACTCAGGGAGCCCAAAGGATTATGTTTCGATCAAGAAGGGCGCCTTTGGATTGGAGATTCGCTAAATCGCCGTCTTCTGGTCTTCAATTATCCTTTCAGGCGACAGGATCTGGCCGCATGTATAGGTGCTCCTGACCTGAATATGAACTTTCCCTTGGGAATGATTAGGTTCGGTGCGGGCATTCTGTTGGCTGATCCAGGGCAGAACAGCGTTTTTCATATCACGATTGAAGGCTCGATAAAGCGGACTATGCCTCATACCGGAGCAGACAGGAGCACAGTCAAATTTCCGGCTTCCTTTTGCGCCGATATTCACAATGCTGAGGAATATGTATGGCTGGTCGACCGAAGAAATCATCGACTAATAAGGGTCGACTCCAGTTACAACATAACAAAAACGATCGGATCTTTTGGCTTTACGCCGGGATGCCTGCGCTACCCTGGAGCATTGGCAATGTTTCATGACGGCATATTGGTTGTTGCCGAAAATTCCCGCAGCTCCGGTCTGGTCTTTCTGACGGAAGACGGCGATGAGGTAGGTCGTCTTTGCCTTGATTATGCCCCGACAGGGCTTCTGGTACAGGATGAGTGGCTTTATGTCTGTCAATACAACGGCAGTTTTGTCCACAGGTACAAGAGAATACGCTGACGCGAGCCTGTCTCACGTAAAACAGAATATGGGCTTCTACGAATCTGAATATGCAGACTATTGGAGCAGGAGCGACCGTTGGGGATCACATTCTTATAGGAATGTCGAAAGCATCCTTGTCCCTCTGACACAGTGTTGCGGAAAGGGAAAGGCGCTGGACATCGGCTGCGGTATGGGAAGGTTGGTCAGAAATATGCTGCTTGCCGGCGTGGATGCTTACGGAATCGACGTGTCGGAACGCGTGATCGCCGAAGTCGGAAATAGTATGCCGGGTCGTTTCTGCCTGGGAAGCGCTTTGGCAATTCCCTTTGAAGACAATGCATTCGACATTGTTGTCAGCACCGATTGTCTGGAGCATCTTGCTCCTGAGGATGTGGTGCGCGCTGCCTCTGAGATAAAGAGGTTATCCCGACGGTATGCTTATCTGATGGTTTGCACTGCGGTTGACCGGGACAACCGCTGGCACCTAACTGTTAAACCGCGGGAATGGTGGGAGGATCTTTTCTTTGCAAATGGATTTCGACGGCATCCCCTGTTTCTATCAGCGGTCCCCTTTTCGGCGCTCGAATGCGAGCCGGCCTCCATCCCCCTGGTTTTTGAAAAGGACCCTGCAGGTGCCGATCAAAACGGTTTGATTGATTGGGGGAGAAAGACGGGACGTCGGGCAGACGCATATATGGCCTTCTATGCTCTTGCATCGAAATTTGTCGGCCCGGGCAAAGAGGTGCTTGATGACAAATGTCGTACTGGCTTTGGTTGCGCGATACTCGCGGCTGCTAACCCGGAGGCGCGGATTCTGGGAGTGGATAGCGCTATGGACTGCCTGACCTATGCCCAAAATCATTATTCGACGTCTTACCGCAATATGGCATTCAGCCACCTTCATGATAGCAAACCTGAAATCGACAGGTTCGATCTGATTCTCACTTTCCAGCCGGAGTCCCCTGATGGCAACGTAACGGATATTATCAGGACACACAAAGATGCGCTTCGTCCAGGAGGCATTTTCCTAGTCGGGCTTCCCTCTGATGCAGTCCCTGCCACTGGCAGAAACTTCCCAGAGTCAATGGGAGCATTGATGAGACCTACTGAAGGCATTTCCCTTAAACACCTGTTTTCGCTCAAATGGGAAAAGACGCGTTCTCTACGGGAGGTTAAGCTTCCGGTACAGGATGCGGAATCGGATGCGGATCTGTTGATTCTGGCTTTTCGAAAGGAAGCGTTTGGTTCATCCGGATCACGCCTGCGGCGGGACAAAGTGGTCATTCTGGCAAATCATTATAGAGATGCGCAGTATATGGATCTCATATCAGAAAGCTCTTTTCCTATCGAATTTGTCCAGGACATTGATGGCAACTGGGAGCCTCCGCTGGATTCCGGCCTTGTCTTGTCCCTGGAGCCGCATGATGAGCCCTGTCTGAGCGCGTTGTGCAAATCAGTCGAGAGGGATGTTCCGACGCTAATCATTGACGATCAGACTGCCGGACTGGCTGCGAGCGATTCCATTCCGAAGGCCTGCCACAAGATAGCATGCTCGGGAGATGTGCAGTCGCGAATCCTCAGCTTAGGAGGATACAGTGAAAAATGCGAATCAGTGGGATCTTCCGACCGCCTGATAAACCTGATCCGGCAGATGATCGAAGTCGGCCAGCAGGCACGGGAACAGAGAAAGCCACTCCAGTTTCCAGCTCGGATGCTGCCCTCTGAACACTCACATACAGACTTGGCTGATTCCAGCGACCATACAGAAGCAAACCGTCAGGAGGCGGTCCGCGCTTTTCTCTCTATGCTTGTAACTGCCAGAGCAAGTGAAAGACCTGTTTATTGTTGGGGCGCTGGAGAATTCGGCAGAAGACTAATTGTCAGTCTGGGAGATGCTGCAGACAAGATCACTGCAATTATAGACAGCGATCCTTCAAAGTGGGGCTCTGCCTGGGGGAAGCAGGTGTGTTCTCCCGCAGTCCTTTGGGATCGAGAAAAATTCGAGCGGCCCTATGTTTTCATTGCCTCAAGCGCTTCTTCCGAGATTGAAGCATCCCTCCAAGAAAAAGGATTCAGGCAGAGGGATGACTATGTCTCGGTGCCGTCCATGTAAGCCGTATTTAAGCCGGATAGAATGCCTGGAGAAATCTCAAAACGACGATTGCAGCAATTATTTGGATTCTGAAGATGCATAAAAAATGATTTACCAGCCCACGCAGGAGCTGGGTCGAGAACATCAGGTATTGCGCGAACGTGTGAGGGAGCTGGAAGCTGTTCGTAGAGCCCTCAGTGAGGGGAATAGAGAGTTGGCTGAAGCGCGTGCCCGAAATTGGGCATTTGAGTTTATGCCAAAGGGTTTTTCTGGAACTAATGCTGCCGGGCTTGAAGTGCGCTGAAGCATATGATGGGAAATTGTCAGGAATGAGAGTATATCTAGACGCAGTAAACATCTGTGGTCGCAGGCAACTGGATCTACAGAAGATCAGGACATATCTGCTCAGGAACAATCACACGCTTTCTGACGCAGCTGAAAATTCTGACGCAGCTTTGTTAATGGCGTGCGCATTCAACAACAAAACTGAACAGAATGCTGTTGAAGCATTTAAACGAATCCAAAACTGTCGTGCGCCGATTTACCTGCTGGAAGGCATTGCTGAAACAGCGGGGCCGCGGCTGGGAGCGAAAGCGTGCATAGGCCTGCGCGATTTCTCCCTGCTCGACCGGTATTTCAAAACTCAAGTATCATACGATGCAGTTGAAGAACAGAATTGCATGTACTCAAACCCGGATGAGCATAAATATTATATTCAGGTCTCCCATGGGTGCGCAGATCACTGTGCATACTGCGGTGATAAAAAAATTGTGGGAGAACTGGTAAGCAAGCCGCTGCAACAGTGCATCGCTGAAGCGATGCGAGGTATAGCGAAAGGGTTCCATGAAATCGAATTGATTGGTGACGATGTGGGTGCGTGGGGCCTGGATCTGGGTTCCAACGTCTGCGTGCTGCTTAACGCGATATGTGGCATTGCGGCGATTCGTTCTCTCACGATGCAGGAAGTAAATATCAAGTATCTGATAAAAAACCTCAAAGCATTTGAGCAGATTCTTGCGCTGGGAAAAATTAGAAGCATGGTTGTCGCAATCCAGAGCGGGAATTCGAGAATTCTTGAAGCTATGAAAAGAGGCTATAGCCGCGAGGATGTTGACACCCTGTTGTCCGTGTTGTGGAGGTATGACATACAGGCACGATTTCATGTGATCATCGGGTTCCCCGGCGAGACAGAAAATGAATTTGCCGATACCATGGATATGATCTGCACGAATCCTTTCGCCGGGGGCACCATATTCACGTATCAGAGCCGCGATTATACGTCCGCTGGCACCTTGCCGGTACAACTCAGTGAATTGCAGATCCGGGAGCGAAGGGACCGGGCAATTAAAATACTGACCGAAAGAAAAGGTCGGCCTCCTGAAATACAGCCGGATAAGCTTTGGGTATAAGAAAGCGAAATCCAATCACTTTGAGGGAAATAAATACACTCGCGGGACTATTTCAGTGCCGGCGTATGCCTGCCTGATAATGCCGGCAATATGTTTGGCCCAGGAAAAAGAGCCGGTGAAAAAGCAATGAGGACCGGTTCTCATTGCCTCAGCCAGCGAGATGACGTTCAGACCTTCAATTCTGCGTCCATGCAAAGCCTGGGAGCTATCGACAAAAGCTGTAATTTTTATGCCTTTCAACTTTGCCAGACGGGCTACCCGAACTCCGAAATCTCCGGCGCCATAAACGAAGGCCTGGGTGCCGCCCTCTTCAAAGGCGCGGTGCAGCATATCCAAAATTGAGGAATCCCAGGGGGAAAGATTCATGTTGTTGCGCGAGTTCATCAGCTCATGCGCGGTGTGCTGTAGGGATTCGGGAAGGCAATCAATTCTGGCGGATAGCCGCTCCAGCCAACCCCATTTCCAGGCCGCGCTGGAGAATTCCTGGCGCAAATCGTCGGGCGCCATCGTTTCCAACCCGGCGGCGCCGGCGAGGGGCTGTCCGCATGCGTCCGGATGCACGCCATCATAATGACATAGTTCGCCGCATGCTTCGGCAGTGCGCAAGGATGGTCTCAGCGCCATTGAGCTAAAAGCGCTTCTGGCATCATCAACGGTTGGATGCCGGCCGGATGCGAGCAGATCTTTGACTCCGCGCATTACCGCCTGCTGAAAAACTGAAACCCGAGGCCATTGCCTGCGCTCGAAATCGGCTTCTGCGAGTCTGGGCAAAATGCCGCCGTCAGACTCGGGAATATAGTCCCGCACACTGCCATGAGGCGCCGTGAACAGGGACTCTATCAGAGGCACAGCTCCCTGAAGTGCGCGTTGTTCCTCTTCCGAATCACCCGGTCCAACCAGAAAAGCTTTCGCGTCAAGGCCAAAATGTTGAAGGCGGACTGCGGTGGAATATAATCCGAGGTAGCGTCCGGTGACAACACAATCCGAGCCTATCAGGCGGAGGAGCTCTGCCACCGCCACCTGTTGAGAAGCGTTCCAGCCAAGATCGACCAGAAGCAGCCGCTTTCGATGCAGCAATCCTTCTCCCCTGAAATAGCGCTCGACCAGCTTGCGCTGTTTTTCCGCAGCCGCAAGCACGATCTTTTCGTGCCGTCGCAGGAATTGCCAGATCTTTCCAACAGTTTCGGATGACCGGATGCCGGACTCCAAGTTCAGCCCGAATTCCTCAGGATCAAAGGCCGAAAGGTCCATGTCAATCCGCTCGAGCAGCTCTCTGACAGTGCCGTTTCGGCCGCCTGCGAAAAGAAATCGGGCCATCTCATCCTCGAGTGATGCTATGGCTGGAAGACATAATGCCTGTCGCGAGATAAGAAGATAGCATGATTCGGGAAGCCGCCAGCCGTCGCGCGCACAGAAAGCTACATCGATTTCTCCCAGGGACACCAGCTCTTCAGTAAGCCAATAAACAAAAGCCAGAGCCAGAGGAGCTCCATAAATGTATCCGAGTTCGTCGAAGGCCATTGCGTGCGGCGGGACGGCAATGCGCCTTGAAAGCGCTTCATTTCGCCAGGCGCCTATTTGCCTGGAGATGATTATGGAATTTCCCGGCGTTATACCCTGCATTAAAGGCAGATAATGCATCGCCTGCAAACCTGCGGCTCGTGCATTTTCGTAATCGAGCTGCCTGTTATCGCCCAGGTGAAGCACCGCTTCCGGCGCTACCCCGAGAGCCTGCAGAACATCGAGATAAAGCGAGCCTTCTCTTTTGGAGCGGCCACTTTTTGAGGAAATCCATATTCCCAGCCTGTCTACGTAGCCTGAGCGATCGAGCCATGAGGCTATGGTATCCTCATCGATATACATATCGGATATGAATACAAACCGGCATTTTTTGTTGAAGGCAAGTTGATACAGGGCAAATATCTCAGGGTTGCGAACGATGGTTTCAGACTCAACCTCGAGTTCTATTCGTCTTAATTCCAGGCATGATGTTTCGGCATATTGACTGCTCAATTCCCGGTAAATGTCGTCGAGTGTCGGATCCTCATACGTGCCGTTTTCACGGAGGCGCCTGCTGCGCGCGTCGATTTCGGCTTGAGGCCGCTTGTGTCTGAACCCGTCGCAGCGGATGCCTGCAGATTTGGCGCGCATCTCGACTTCCATAAACACATCATATGGATGCGCGTGGCGCCGTATTAATGCGGTATCGAAAACGTCAAATGAGATAATCCTGCACTGAGTTAACCGGGATACGAACTCATATTCGAAATCCGCGAACCAATCAAGCCTTGCCACCGTCGCAAAGCTTTGTGCTGTCAAATCGATATTATCCGACGTCGTTAGAGAATGAAGCATAATGCTCCCTCAGGCGCATGCGGGTACCGGGAGACCGCCCGAGAATTCGGAGGTGCCGCGTTCCGAGCGCGCTGCCCGAATCCTTTGTGCGCGTCGAGATTTCCGTGCGATCTCTTCGTTGACCGTCGTCAACGATGTCCCCGCATCGCCTCCTCCTCGCGCCTTGATCTTGGCCCGCAAGCCCCTTGCGCGCGAGATTTCCTAGTTCTTGGACACGCTCCTGGCATGCCGCGGCATTGCGCGCCCTGTATGCATGCCCGTTTGCTGTGGCGGGCGACAAACCGGCAGGATATATTCCGGCTAAGGTACTTTTTATATATAGCTGCACAACGCGGATTATAGTATAGTACTGGCGCTTGATGTACGCCTAAAGCTCAACACCGTTGTTAGAGATCCCAATGTCCGATCAAAGCGCAGTCAGCCAGCGTATGACCGCAACTGGCTGGAAAATTGCCGGCGCCCAAAGGATCAAGGACATGCTGCTGGCGACCGCCTTGGGCGGGCGGCTGTTAATGGTGAATGCACCTCCTGAGATAAAACGCATTCCGCGCGAGCTTGGTTTTGATACGGTATATTGTCGGACGCATTGCTCGACCGGGAAGCTTGAGGTTGATTGTCTCTGCAATGAAGCCGACTGGCGATTCCTGCCGAAAAGCTTCCAAACGGCTTTCGTGTGGCTCTTCGGTCCTCAGAAGAGCGGCTCGATTGCCGAAATTTGCCGACAATTGGGCGCAATCGTTCTCAGACATGTTTATGTGGAATGGCATCCCGTAAATGGTGCGTGGGAGACTCCTCAGGAGTGGATGGAACAGCAGTATACCATTTGGTTGAATCTCCACCGGGAGGGTTTCCGGTATTCGCCGGCAGCACCTCTTCTAATTCCGGGCGACGAAATCGCACGCATAGATCTGCCGATCCGGCTCGTGATGGAGCTTGCCCCTGCTGATTTAGATTCGGACGGGCAGCGTGACTGGCTCCGGGCCAATCCTCAAACGGCCACTTTGCCGCTTTATTTTTACAGCAAAGCTGCCGGATGGATCTTTCACAATGACCGTGTATTGGATATTTCTCGAGACGCCGGATGCGGATCCTGGATAATCCATCACACCAGCCGTGCCGGGTTTATTCATTGTGTGGTCGAAGAAGAATTTTTATCCTATGCCCAAATGCACTACGGCAATCCCAGGATCTCTCATGATTTCCGGCTTCCGGTCGATCTTAAAGAGAAGCAAGGTCAGCCGGATTTTGATGTAATCGTCTTTTTGCAGCCTCACGCTCCGGTAAGAATGACGGAGCTTGCGTCTATGGCCGATCTTTTGCTGGTTCCTGGCGGCAGACTTGTCGTGGGATGCAGCCCAGGTTGGCTGGAGAAGAGCGACGCGCTCACGTCTTATATAACTGAAACGGAGTTAAGATTGCACGCCCGAGGCGTTTCGGAAGAACTGCAAATGCTGGTGTGCCGACGCAGCCCGCTTTTCCTTCCAGGACGCCAGACCTATCAGGAACATATCCTGGAAATTCCCGGCGGTGGATCATCCCTGGATAAGGAATATCAAAATCCATGGATTCTCAACGCCATAGCCAACGTTTCTTTCAGAATAACAGACAGAGCCGAATTGGAGCGGCTTGCAGCCCAGGTGGCTTCTACCTCCTCTCCATTGTCGGCCGATCACGCCGCAGCGGTATGTGTATTAATGTACATTTACCTGTCGCGGCTGGCGCCCTGTCCGCCCGAGAATGTCCGCCAGGCAACCGCCTTCATAGATAGTCCTGCGGAAGGACGTCATGTGCACCGATGGCGAATTTCGCTGAGCTTTGCTTTAGCCAAACATTATATGCTGAGCGGGCAAAACCCGGCGGCTATCCTTTGGTTCAGGCGATGTACAGCATTCGATGCTTTCCTCTTCTCACCTCATCTGGCTACCAAGCCTTGTGAAGCATGTTTCTGGTTGGGGTGGTTGCACTTGATAAAAGGGGACACAGAGGCCGCTCGCAGTGAGTGGGTAAATAGCAGAGCTCTATTGGAGAGACTGCTAAAATCTACAATAGAAGATATTTTTATCATCCCTGATTCGCCCAACCTATTTGACTATGGCGATGGGATGAGAGAATTCGTGTTGGCATTGGAGTGGGTCGGGATGTGCCACAATGGTCTGGCTCTTCTCTCCGATTGCGCGCCGGAGCGGATTAATGCATCGCTAATCATGGGGAGCTTTCATCGGAATATTGTGCTGTTGCAGGAACGCACGCGAGAACTGGATTCCGCGCGGCAATCTCTGGCCTGGCATGCAGCTGAACTGGAGAGGGCGCGCGCCGACGCTGAAGACGCACGAGACGCAGCCCGTTGCCTATCGCTGCGCTTGGAGGCCGCCCATAGGGAACGTTTGGATCTTTTGGCTGCCTGCGCCTTGGGCGGCATCAGGAACCCCGAGAAAGCGCGGATTGCGATTTATGGTACGTCCGGTTTGGCGAAGGCTATGCTGGCCGAGGCACGGAAATGTCGCATCAAAGTGATTGCGTTTGTCGACAGCCACAAGGAAAACTGGGGACGCTTAATCGCGGGCATCCATTGCATCTCTCCATCGGACCTTACGGCATCCGAAGTCACTGACGTGCTCATTGCTTCGGAATCTCAGGCTGAACAGATCCTATCGGTTCTTGCGCAGGTTTATAAAGATTCAGAAATGCCGTCAATCCATAGGGTCAAGACCGCAGGCTCCTAAGCGCATAGAATTTTTATCCAATCCACCCTTGAGCCGAGGCAGGCTTCATGAGGAGCAATGATGATCGAATTCGCCGGAACGCCATACTCATGCAGCTGATCACGAATCTCATGATGAAAGCTGCTTGCTATAAGGATTCGATCATATTTGAGTGAGAGCGCTTCTTGCGGGCTCAATACCGGGTGACCCAACAGATGCAATCCTTTGCCCCCCTGCATGGTGTCTGCAACGGCTACAACTTTTACGGTGCCGGGGAGGTTTCGGATCACATGATTGCCTGCTGATCCGGCACCATAGACTATAACGGAAAGACGTTTCGGAAGGACTGTACCGAGAACACGCCGCATGTAATACTGCCAATTGCCGCTCTTTGACAATTGCCGCTGTGCCGGGGCCTGCACAGCCGTTCTCGGCCAGGGATGCGTGCTCTCAAGCAGTTGTGTGCCCCCCTTCGGCATTTCCCGCAAATCTCGAGCGATGCGGTAATCAAGCCAAACTTCATTGTCTGTGCATTCTCTCACTCTGCGCACAAACGCGGAAGAAGGAACGGCCGTTCTTGAGGTAGCTCGATGGCTGTAACAGAACCTGCCGTCCGCCTCAAGCGCAACCGCAAGGAATATGGGAGCCAGCAGGTCGGTGGCGCGCAGGTGGAAAAGCAGTTCATCGGACAGGGCATTTCGGCGGAAAAGAATATGTGCGGCGCCGTAGCTTTGCGGGCTTTCCGGCAAAAGCAGTCTTCGGATGCGCATGCTGTACAATTCACAGGGAGTTTCGGAATTGTGCGTGTGGCGGTCTATGATGTAATCTGCAATGCAGAATGGGGCCGCAGGATTATCTTCCATACTACGGACCATGGTGCTGAAATGGTCGGCAAAAAGGGTCTCGTGATCGAAGAGAATTGAAACATATTCGGCCGAGCATGCCTTAATAAGATCCGCGAGCTTCATGCCGATTTTCGCGGGTCTGGGAATATCGGTTCCCTGATCGCCAGGGCGGATCTCGATAGCCAGGCCGGGAATTCCGATCACTTCAAAATTATGGTTTGGATAAAGAGATTTGAGGTCCTGCGAAACCGGCGCTTCATCTTCCTGGTCGACCAGAAACATGGCATTGATGCCGATCCCGCGCTGTGCGGACAGATCACGAGCGATCCTGAGGTAGCCCTTTTTTGATTTATCCAAGACCACGACAACGCAGCCGACTCTGGACGAGGTATTGTTCGCAAGCGTGCGAGCTTCCAGCGCTGCCCGGCGGCCGGAGTGAGCGGATACCAGGTCAGACAGGCAGCGCTCGAGCGAAAATTCTCTCAGGAAAAGATCCTGCGAGCGCGCAGCCAGGTCGCGGGCTTCTTCCGGATGATCATTCATCCACGTCAGGTGCCTTAGGATGGTCTGAGCCTGAATTTCTTTTGAATCGCGCCCGTTTATGTACAGCACCGTGTCTGAAAAGAAACGCCGAACGAAAGGATTTTCGTCTGCAATGACTACGGCTCCGGCGGCGCAAGCCTCGAAAAGCCGGTTGGACATCAATGCGGATTCCTTGTGCGCTTCGGATGACCATACCAAGGCAGCGCCCGCACTGGCAATTGCATCAACCCGCGCCGCCCCGTCAAA
>CAZLHW010000045.1:12910-14208 GCA_964559085.1 uncultured Acidobacteriota bacterium
GGGCCCGTAGAAGTCAACCAATCCCGTGGCATCGAGTTCCTGAAACAATTCATTGTATCTGCCGTGCCGCCGGCTCAGTTTTTCCCAGTTAACGCCGCAGTAGAAGAGCCGCCTGTCGGCTCGTACTACCGGCGGATGAATCGGTGTCGAGAGGGAGTGAAAAAAACGCAGGGAGGGAGGCAGCCGGGTCGGATCGTTCTGGATCAAACGAGTTACATGGTCATCCGCTTCATCAGATCGACAACTGAGGAAATCGTCATAGCTTAGAAGATTGTTGGCATAACGGCGATACCCCCACTGATGATAAAACCTGAGGGGATTCCACAGCGCAACATATGCGAAGGCATCAAAGCATTTGGGCGTCATGAAATGCAGTGAGATGACAAAGTCCAAGTCCTCTGCTCGTACAAACGGAGCGCTGCCGGACACGGCTTCCCCATGGATATCGAGAACATGGCAATCTATCCCCAAAGACTCGGATGTCCGGACAATCCTCTGAATATTTTCATATTCGGCATTACGCAATTCGCCGAATGTGGATATGACTCCGAACCTTGGACGCCGCGCTGTCATGCGACCGCCTTTTCCGCCGCCTTGCCGGCCACAGCTGCTCCCGACAACCGCATCTTTCCTGCGTGCGGCTTAACAGCTCCGATCTCAAGACGATGATGCGCAAATTTCAAGACTCTTTCCATGCCTTCTTCTAGAGATACCCTGGGCGTCCATCCGATGCGCTGCGCCGCAAAAGCGGGATTGCAGAAACGAGTTGTTACACCCACCGGACCGTTTTGAGTGCCTGTCACATTTTGTTCGATGCCTTCGATGCGGGTCATGAGCCGTGCGAGATCAAGGAATGAAGTGAGTTTGCCTGAACCTAAATTGACGGCGCCTGCATCGCTGATATTGCGGCATGCCCCGGTCAGACCTGTGACGCAGTCGTCAATATGAACGAAATCCCGCCCCTGGAGGCCGGTTCCCCACACCCTTACTGGAGAATCGTGCGCAGCCACGCGCAACGCAATGGCTGGAACGGGATATGAAAGATCCTGATCTTCGCCATAGCCTGAAAAAGGGCGTACAACCGCGACGGATAAGCCATAGTGTTTCACAGCAATCTGACTGAGGTACTCTCCGGTCAGCTTTGCCCAGCCATAGGTCATATCCGGGGCTGACATGCCCATGGCGAGATTGATCATCGATTCTTCCAAAGGAATAACAGCATCTCCCATCTGCAATGAAGTCGGATAAGCAGCGCTTGATGAAGCATATAGACTTAGCCCAGGCCGCGCGTGGGCAGC
>CAZLHW010000046.1:0-4272 GCA_964559085.1 uncultured Acidobacteriota bacterium
CATGCTGGCGGTTGGCGTTAGTAGCCTGGCAAACTGGCGCTCTGCATCCGCCGCCGGTCCTGCCGCCTTCCTCGCCTGTGTAATCCTGATCGCCTTTTTCTTCGGAGGATGTTTCGTCCTGTTTGCAGCGCAGGCATCCCGCATCTACGGTTGGGCGCATTTCCCTCAAATCTATCCTTGGATATTTCTTTCTTATGGACTTGCCGCGCTGTCGGGACCGACCATTGGAGGCTGGCTGTTTGACAGCCGAAAGGATTATACTCCGGCAACATTCATCGCCGCGTCCGTCTGCGCTATTGGAGCGGTCGGATTTGCGCTTTTGACGCGGAGCCGGCAAACGTCCGCGGGGGCAGAAGCCCAGGAGAAAACCGCCTGATGCCGTCCACCCGTAGACCCGCTGTTTTCCTGGATCGGGACGGAACTCTTATTGAGGACCGAGGCTGCCTGCAACGCAAAAAGGATATTGCGTTTCTGCCGGGCGTTTTGGAAGGGTTGCGTCTGTTAAGCCCACACTTCAGCCTTGTTATGATTACCAATCAACCCTGGATCAGCCGGGGCCTGCTAACCCGGCAAAAGTTAACAGCTATTAATGACGCTATCCGCAATCAGCTCGAGAATGCAGGCATTCCTCTGCTTGGATGGTATGCCTGCCCGCATACGCGCGAAGAAGGCTGCGCATGCATAAAGCCAAAACCTGCTCTCGGAAAACGGGCCGCAGCGGAACACCGCCTCGACCTTAAGCGTTCCTGGGCGATCGGCGATCACCCGCACGACATTGCTTTTGCCTGGTCCCTTGGAGCACGCGGCGGCGTCTACCTGCTGTCCGGACACGGGAGCCGACATTTCGCAGAACTTGACGACAAGGTTTCGCATATTGCGTCGGATTTCATGGATGCAGCGCAATGGATTCTGCGCCAAAAAACATAAATTCCTGAAGACGCTTCATTCAGCCGGTACTTGTTGGAATTCCCGGGAGCGTGTCCGAGCTTGAAGATGCGCCGCGTGCAGGGGCGGGCGTGTTGCCCTTCGTCCCGTACATTGGGTTAGGCCGGCGGCTTTTTTCTTTGCAGAAAGTTGCCGCGGTTATTTGGCGTTCGAGAAACATGCGGCCAATACGGATCGGATCATCGATTTGGCGCGCCTGATTCTCTATGGCCGCAAGGGTTCTCGATATGGCGCCTGGATTTCCTGCGGCAAAACGGAAAATTTCCGCCGCCAGCGCATTCCTGAGCGGATTCCCATAGCCCAGGCTGCCCAGTTCGCTGACAATCCATTCTACTGCCGCTTTTCTCGAAAGGCTCGAAATCTCAATGGATTCGTGCTTCCAGTAATAGAGATCGGAAACGACGGGAACCGCCGTGACGCTGAAAACCAAAGTAGAGCGTTCTTCAAGCAATTCGAAAAGGCGCTGCATGCGATGAGGGATTCTGAGAGGGGCATGATCCAAAAGAAGGCAGGGATTCCGCCGGACGCAGACTGCCAGCAACTCATCCCGCAGGCTCCTGACGGAGAGATGCATCCAGCCGGTTTGGGAGAAGCCTGTCAGCGCTTCTTGCAGCAGATCTTTTCGGGATTTGCAATGGTTTACATAGACAATCGGCCTGCCATCAATTTGAAGCATTGAGGACAATTCACGCAATAGGGCTGTTTTCCCGGATCCTGCGAGGCCATAGATGACCGTATGCACCCCCCGGAGCAGGTTTTGCTTTAGTCGATGCAGCTCTTTCTCCCTGCCGATAATCATCTTCCGTATCATCAAACCAAGCTTGCCGGAATTGTATCTCCCTGATTCCCTTCCACCATCACCGGTGAGCTTGAGGATTCTGTGCTCTGCCGGAACCCCGCTTTAAGATTCTCGATGTCCTTTTTGAGGAGATCGGCAGAAACGCCGGAGTTCATTTCCCTGCCGCGGTATCTGAGAGGACCGGTTTGAATGTCATAGCTGTCCTTTAGCGCACGGATCGTCGCCAGGAACCAATGGTAAAGCCTGGGAGAAAACTCCTTGAGGACTTTATCAATCGAATCACCGGCCTTATTCGTGAGCTCCTTTTTAAAATGCCTTTCTCTTGCAGCCCGGCTTAGGCGCATCAGGGCTCCGGGGCCCGCAATTGATATCCCTTCTAGAAGAGAGAGGGTCGGCGCGGGTAATCCCGAGGGCTTTGGGGGTTCATAATGCGGCATCTCCGCTTCCGGATTCTTTTGCCGGAACACTTCAAGCTGTGCGGCAATCTTTTCTGAAAGGGATTGATACTCCGATAAAAAGGGATTGCATCGGGACGTCAGCGACCGCAGGAGCGCATCAACAAGAATTTTCGCCGGCTCCCGCTCCGAAGAGTTGCCACTTTCAGCGGCTTGGGCCATCCGAGCCGCGGCATCCTCCAATATTTCCTCTTTGGTATCGGAGATGTCTTCGAGCTTCTTATTCCAACGCTGATTAAACATCTCGATGCTTTCATCGGCCGGACGCAATATCTGCTCCGCAATCGGGGATTGATCTCCGAAATCCTTCAGCCGGCTTGCCTGCATCTCGAGCGTCGCAAGAATCGAACGTCCCAAAGATTCCATTTTCCTATTCATCGAGATCCTCAACGATTCCTGCGCGTGTTTCAAAAGAGGAGAAATCGTTGCCTGGAACCATTGCTCTACTTCCGAGATCCAGGAGTCCATGGAGCTAACAGGCACCACATCCAAGGAATAACCGAGGTGCTCGAGAATGGCAGACCGCGTATACGACCGGACTTTCTCGAAATTCTCGGGCGAAAGAAGATCGCACTTGCTGATCAGGACAACCGACGGTATTCCCGCCAGATGCAGAGCCCGCAGTATATCCAAATCGTCCCGCCCGATAGTCGACTGGCTGTCGATAAGAACAATCCCGAAATCAGAATCCGGCATGTACGCATAGGCAAGCTTCGTGCCGTTCGTTGCCAGAGAAGCGATTCCGGGCGTGTCCACAAATGTAATCCCTTCCTGCAGGCGTGCTGAGGGCACAATGACTTCGAGCCCGAGAACGCGTTTTGAATTCGCCGGATTTCCCTGTTCCGTGGCAAACTCCGAGAGAGCCTCGATGGGAAGCATCGTGGTCCGATCCGGAAAGGTGACGCGTAAGAGCGGCTTCTCCCCGCCAAGGATATGTATCGGAACCGACGTAATAGGCGTTGCACCCACAGGCAGCAGCTGGATTTCCAAAAGGCGGTTTATAAAAGAGGAATTACCCGAGCTTACGCGGCCGAATACCGCCATCACGTAGCGGTGCGTCTGCAGCTTCCGCGTGATTGATTGCAATACAGGGAGAAATTCGACCAGACGGTGGCGCTCTATTATCCGGGATAACTGCTGCGCCGTGGAAGCCAGCGCCGGATCCGCCTGATGCCCAATCCGCGCTTTTTCCCCCGACCCTTTGTCCTCCGCAAGGAAGGCGAACAGCTGCGCCAACAGCCGCTGGATTTCCTGCAGCGTCCAGGTGAGATCGCCCGCCGATTTCGGGTCCATTTCCCCGTAGCCCCGCAGGTGCTTCGGATAAAGCTCCTCAATCGCTATGTCCAAAAAGTTCAAATTTGTTTTTAATATCCAGCTTGCAGGGGTTGAGGGAGCGGGAATCTCAACCTCAAATCTCTTTATAAGGCTTAGCAGCTGTTCGCGTAATTTGTCGACATAGCTTTCAATCCAGTGCAGTTCCGAAAGCGATATATCCTGGAAACATTGCGGGTACAAACCCGGCTTGTCCGGCGCTATGGCATTCAGACTCCGGCTTAACAGATCGTCCATGTGCTTGCAAGCGGCCAGCAGCCTCCTCTTATGATTCTCGTTCAGACCTGCCATAGAGCGACTCCGGGTGCACATATAGCGGCGGATGGGGCAGATGGGATGAACAGGATTTCAGCCTGGCGGTTCCTGACGGCCTGCTCCCTGAAAGCGCCGCGTTCCAGGCCCGGCAGCAATAAAAAACTCCTACCGGACCGGAATCCCGAGTAGGAGTTATTAATCTCGTGGAGATGGTTAAGGGCGAACTCCATCGCCTCTGGTTGTTTAGCTTATAGATGCATCGGGGTTGTGTCAATAAGGCGCTCCGCCTCATTAAAAACCGGGGGCGGCAAGGGCCCGGCAGATCGTTTTTTCGAGCAGATTGCTCCGCAGGCGCTTGTGCATTTTTCTCCGGTCCGGTATAAAGAAGCCATTGACCGGCAATGGAGTCTGCCTCGGCTGCGCAAGGAAACCGTTTGGAGGGTTCCTATCAAGCACTCGGTATCGATGGAAGATATAGGCATCCTT
>CAZLHW010000046.1:4282-5021 GCA_964559085.1 uncultured Acidobacteriota bacterium
ATGATGCAGCTCCCGATGCCGACAGGGCCGGCCGGCGGGTTGCCCTGAGATTTAATCTTCTCATTGGAATCTTAAGTTTCTTTGCAGATTTCACATACGAGGGATCACGCAGCATCCTGGGTCCGTATCTCGCTTCGCTGAAAGCGACGGCCTTTGCGGTGGGAGCGGTTACGGGTTTCGGCGAATTGCTCGGATATAGCATCCGCCTGCTGTCCGGCCGACTAGCGGATTCAACAGGAAGATTCTGGCCCATCACCATTTTCGGATATACTGTTCAGATGCTGTCAGTGCCTGCACTGGCACTGACGAGAAGTTGGCCTGCAGCAGCCGCCCTGATTATCCTGGAAAGAATGGGCAAGGCCATCCGCAATCCACCGCGAGACTTGATGCTCTCTTATGCCGCAAAACAGGCGGGAGGCTATGGCTGGGCGTTCGGCATGCACGAGGCTCTGGACCAGTTCGGCGCCATGTCAGGCCCGCTGATTGTAGCGGCCGTAATTGCGCACCACGGCGATTATCATAAAGCCTTCGCAATATTGCTTGCGCCCGCTTTGCTGAATCTCGGGTTTCTTTCGCTGGCACGCTTCCTTTACCCAAGGCCGCAGGATATGGAGAGAACCATGCCTGAAGCGGAGAGGAGTCGTTTGCCGCGCGTTTATTGGATCTATTTGGCAGGCGCCGCTCTCGTGGCTGCGGGTTTTGCGGACTACCCGCTTATCGCCTATCATCTCACCCGGGC
>CAZLHW010000046.1:5031-13891 GCA_964559085.1 uncultured Acidobacteriota bacterium
GTCCGGGGCGTGCAGGCGGCGGGCGTGGTGAACGTGGCTCGCAAGGAGACGGGCCTTCAGGTGGGCCTGGTGAACCTCTCCGAGGAGATGTACGGCATTCCCATCGGCCTCTTCAGCTGGACCAAGAACGGCATCCGCGCCCTGGGCTTCTGGGTGGACGGCCGGAGCAACGTCTACGCCTACGTTGCGAACGGCACCTCCAACTTCTACGCCCTGGCCATGGCTGTCAGCGGCAGCGGGTCTTTGTTTTTCGGCCGGCTTTTCGACCGCCTGGGTTTTAATGTGCTCATCGGATTGACGCTGCTCACAACCTTATTCGCGCCTTTGGTGTTTCTCGGAGGATTTTGGGCGGCTTTAGCCGGAGCTGCTGTGTGGGGATTGGGAATGGGCGTCCATGAGTCCATTATACCGGCGGCGGTTGCTCCCATGGTGCCGCCGCAACATCGGGCTTCTGCTTTTGGATTGTTTACCGCATCCTATGGAATTTTCTGGTTTATAGGAAGCGCTGCGATCGGCGCCCTGTACCAGACGTCCATGCCCTTTGCCGTTGGATTTTGTGTATCCGCCCAGCTGGCGGCCGTCCCCGTTTTTTTATACGTGGCGCGATTGTCCAAAGGCCGCCGTTTTTCAAGGCCTGTTCCCCGTTGATTGCTTTACTGCCTGACGCAATAAAATGTTTAAGAACCGGCGAACCTCCCTTGTGGCGGCAGCGGTGATACCACTGGCGGTGCTGGACGGCGAAGTGGCGTCGGAACTGATCCGTGGAGAAAGACTTGTGGGGATTCGGGTACGCTATCCCGAGGAGTACCGGACATCGACTGAAAAGATGAAATCATTGCTGTGGACTTCTCCGACCGGCCAGACGGTTCCGATGTCGAGCATCGCGAATGTTTAAGTGGAAGAAGGAACAACCTAAATCCGGCGCGAAAATCTGCGCAACGTGTCTAATGCGCCTCTCGCCCATGGCTTTAGCTTTTGCTTGTTCGCTGCAAGGTTGGTTTGATAACATCGGGTCTCCGGCGATGGAGTTCGCCGCTAACCGGCCGCTGGCCTGATGACTCCTACCCAGACCTTTCTGAGAGAACGGGGTAGGGGCTGCGATGAATAACAATCCCCGCCCCGCGATGATTCTGAGGCGGGGATTTTCATTTCCGAGGACCAGTAATGACCGAAATCCCTAGCGTTCCATCCGGGTGTCCGCCGAACGAAATGGTCCGGCGGTTGGAGGCTATTCACGACCGGTATGCGATTTCGTCGATCCGGAAGCACCTCGACGCCTGCGCTCCAATGCTTGAAAACAGGGATTTTGTTGATATCGGAATCTTCGGGCGATTCAAGGCGGGCAAGAGTTCACTGCTGAATCTGCTTGCGGGCAAAAAAATCCTTCCCGCAGGCGTGCTTCCGGTAACCGCCGTAGTCACACGACTGCGTTACGGCCTGCGGGAACAAGCCACTGTTCGGTATCTCGACGGCCGGACGGAATCTATCCCCGTCGAATCCGTGAAATATTTTGCGGCAGAGGCGGAAAATCCCCATAATGCCAAAAAGGTATCTTCGGTTGACATCCAATTGCCCTCGCTCCAGACCTACACTTGCGGAAGGCATCACGGCTGTCTCCGTTTTGTGGATACGCCGGGTCTGGAAAGCGTTTTTCAGCATAATACGGAGATGGCCCTGGACTGGCTTCCGAAAGCAGCGCTGGCATTGGTGACCGTCAGCGTCGATCCTCCCCTATCAAGCAGCGATATTGCACTTATCCGCAATCTGCTCCATTACACGCCCAAGATTGCTGTTCTGCTGACAAAATCGGACCTGGTTTCAGATTCCGAGAGAGAAGAGATCGCGGCATTCATACATGGAGAGCTTCTGAAAGAATTCGGCATTGATTTCCAGATCTTCCCGATTTCCATTTTTTCGGAATATCGGCACTTGAAAACCGAACTGGATCAAAAACTCCTGTTGCCTCTGGCCGATAACTTCGAGGCTGTGTGGACGGATATCGCCCGGTTCAAATTCGGCGCTCTGCTGGATCGGACAAAGGAACATCTTGCTCTCGCCCTCGCTGCGGCAGAGCGAAAGGATGCCGACTGTTCCAAACTCAGGGATCAAGTCCTTAATGAAAAAACAAGCCTTGAGTCGATACGGATGGAGCTTCAGGCGCTCGCAACAGAGTGCGCCGGCCGGACAAGACCCTGGATTGCAAAGCAAATAGAAGCGCTGAGAGACGATCTTGAGAAGCGTCTAACGCTCGAACTGAGCGAAAAGCTGTCGGGCCTGAAAACGAATCTTTGGAACCTCAGCCGCGCCTATGAGCAATGGCTGCCGGAAATCATGAAACGCGAAATAGGCGCGATCTCTTCCCGGAACGGCGCCCTGTTTCTTTTGCCTCTGGAAAGAGCGCGGGACACTC
Source organism: uncultured Acidobacteriota bacterium (assembly GCA_964559085.1). Taxonomy (GTDB): domain Bacteria; phylum Acidobacteriota; class UBA6911; order UBA6911; family UBA6911; genus UBA6911. The sequence goes on from CAZLHW010000046.1 coordinate 7,442, forward strand.
TAATGCGGGCCGTGCAGGGTTTTCACGACCGCCTTGCAGGCAATATTGAACAAGCGCTCGGCATGAAATTTCAGATCGAACCGTTTGAAATTGATTTTGAAAAGCCCTCTTCTCCGGATGTCGCGATCAGCAATCTGTTTATGTTCAATACCGATCTGGTCTGGTTTTTAATTCCCATGACATTTTTCCGGTCCTGGGCGAACAGACATTTTCTAAGCCGGATTCCTTTTGAAGCGGAAAAGAACCTCTCCCGTCTCGCCTCGCAGTGGACCGAAAGAATAAATGATGCAATTCTGAAAATGCAGGGCGATGCGGAGCGGCATGTGAGGGATCAGATATCAACATTGGAATTCCTGCTTTCGCGCTCAGGGTCCGACACGGAAGAAATCAGAACGAGCCTTTTGGAGATTGAATCGTTAAAATGCTCCATGCTTTCCAAAACAACTTAGGGAGGGTTCGGCGTGCTATCGCGAGCCCTCCCCTTATACGGGAGAAATCATGAGCCTGAAAATTGAGTCGGTTCGAGCAATGGAAATATTGGATTCGCGCGGCAATCCCACTTTGCGCGCTTTCGTGACGCTGAACAACGGCATTACTTCAAGCGCATCCGTCCCATCCGGCGCTTCCACGGGCGAACATGAAGCCTGTGAACTGCGCGATGAGGATAAAAAGCGCTACGACGGCAAAGGCGTCCTGAAGGCCGTATCCAATGTGAATACGGCAATCGCCCCCAAGATTATCGGCATGGATCCCCGGCGCCAGGCTGAAATAGACCGCACCTTGATCGACTTGGACGGGACGCCGAATAAAACAAAGCTGGGAGCCAACGCCATTCTTGGAGTCTCGATGGCCGTGGCGCGGGCAGCATCGATGGCGGCCAATCTTCCGCTGTATGCGTATCTCGGCGGTCCTGGCGCCGTCCGAATACCGGTGCCGATGATGAATATACTGAACGGCGGCAAGCATGCGGACAACAGCGTCGATCTGCAGGAATTCATGGTAATGCCGATAGGTGCTTCCAGCTTCGCCGAAGGGCTTCGCTTTTGCACGGAGGTTTTTCATACTCTGAAGAAAATTCTCAAAAGGAAGGGCTATGCGACCGCGGTGGGAGACGAAGGCGGCTTCGCGCCCAACCTGAAGAGCAATGATGAAGCCTGTGAACTCATCGTCGAGGCAATACAGAGCGCTGGGTATAAACCGGGCAACGAGGTTGCCATTGCGCTGGATCCGGCCGCCAGCTCTTTCTATGAAAACGGAGTCTACAATCTTTCGAAATCCGGTCAGGGAACGAAAACCAGCGCGGAGATGACGGCCCTTTATAAGAGCTGGATCGACAAATATCCCATTGTTTCCATTGAAGACGGCCTGGCGGAAAACGATTGGGATGGTTTTCGCGAGCACACGGCCGCGCTAGGGTCCCGTATTCAAATCGTCGGCGACGACATCTACGTAACCAATACCAAGTTTATTTCCCACGGCATTGCGGAAAGATCCACCAATGCCGTGCTCATCAAGCTGAATCAAATCGGTTCCGTGACCGAAACCATTGAGGCCATCCAGCTCTGCAGGAAAGCCGGCTGGGGGTTTGTCATCTCGCACCGCTCCGGAGAAACGGAAGATGCCTTTATGGCCGATTTCGCAGTAGCCATGGGCGGAGGCCAGATTAAAAGCGGGTCCGCTTGCAGAAGCGAACGCATAGCAAAGTACAACAGACTTCTCGAAATTGAAGCGGAACTTGGAAACGCGGCGATCTTTGAATGCCCGATCCGTCGATAAGGCGCCTTCAGCCTCCAAGCGCTTGATTTTGCGAAGGATGAAGAGGGGATACTGTATTTTGCAGCGGTTCCGCCGCCATTTATTCCGGGTGTTCTCACGATTTAAGGACCGGGTCTTGCCCCTGAATTGCGTCCGCTTGGTCACCGCATCCGTCTATCGTTAAGGGTTGTCTTTTTCAAGCGGTATACGGCACGGTGCGGATAAGAATGCAGCCGTCCCGGTCGGCCCGGCGAATCGCCGCGGGGGCAATATGCTCTTTGCTGATCGGGACAGGTTTGCTACTCTACTGACGATTTTCCGAAACCATCGTCCGATCAGGAGGCAAAAGTGGCCATTAAACCAGCCCATACATTTACTATTATCCCGAGGCTCCCCGAGTCTCTCGAACGATTGCGGGAGCTGGCCTACAACCTGCGCTGGTCCTGGAATCACGATACGATTGCGCTCTTCCGCCGGCTCGACAGCGATCTATGGGAAAGCAGCGGACACAACCCTGTGCGCATGTTGGCCTTGATCGATCAGCGGCGTCTTGAGGAAGCCGCCGCCAATGAATCTTTTGTCGCGCACCTCGATCGGGTCTACCATGCTTTCGACGCATACATGAAAAGCGAATCCTGCTGGTTTCGCAAAACGCACGGGGACGATTCCAATCCGCTTGTAGCCTATTTCTCCGCCGAATTCGGATTGACCGAATGCATGTCCATATTTGCCGGGGGGCTCGGCATTCTTTCCGGCGATCATCTAAAATCATCCAGCGATCTTGGCGTGCCTCTCGTCGGTGTCGGCCTTCTTTATCAACAGGGCTATTTCCGGCAGTATCTGAATGCAGCCGGATGGCAACAGGAAGAAAACGAAGACAACGACTTCAACGGGCTTCCGTTGACTCTTGTACGCAAGCAGGACCGGTCGCCCCTTCTTATCGAAGTAAACTACCCCGGCAACAAGGTTTTCGCACAGATCTGGCGCGTCACCGCCGGCCGCGTCTCTCTTTACCTGATGGACACCAATATCCCGGAGAACGCCCGCAGCGAGGACCGGGATATCACCGACCAGCTTTACGGAGGCAACATCCACAATCGCATCCGGCAGGAAATTCTGCTCGGAATCGGCGGCCATCGCATGCTCGAAGCTCTGGACATTCATCCGACCGTTTACCATATGAACGAAGGCCATTCGGCATTCCTTTCCCTGGAACTGGTGCGCTGTTTGATGCAGAAGTATTTCCTGTCCTATACGGAAGCACGGGAACTCGCATCCACGGCTCTGATTTTTACAACTCACACGCCTGTTGCCGCCGGACATGATTATTTCCCTCCCGAACTCATGGATCACTATTTCTCGGAGTATATCCCAAAGCTCGGCATCGATCGCAAGCGGTTCCTGGCTCTCGGCAGGCGGAATGCGGACGATGAAAGCGAAAGCTTCTGCATGACGATATTGGCGCTCCGCATGGCTTCCTTCAGCAACGGCGTGAGCCGGCTGCATGGAGAGATCAGCCGCCGGCTGTGGCAGGATCTTTGGCCCGGAGTCCCGGAACAGGAAGTGCCCATCCAGCACATAACCAACGGCGTCCACTTCCAATCCTGGATTTCGGAGGAGATGGAGCAGCTGTATGAGCGCTATCTTGGTCCAAGCTGGCGCGAACAGCCCGCAGAACAGAGCGTCTGGCGCCGCGTCGAGTCGATCGCCGCGGAGGAGTTGTGGCATACGCACGAACGGAGGCGGGAGCGTCTGGTAGCCTTCGCGCGAAAACGGCTGAACGAGCAGCTAAAGCGCCGAAATGCATCCGAGTCCGAGCTTCAATCGATCCAAGACGTTCTTGACCCGGACGCCCTCACCATCGGCTTCGCGCGTAGGTTTGCCACTTACAAGAGAGCCACCCTCGTCCTCCGGGATAAGGACCGGCTGGCGAAGATTTTGAATCATCCGGACCGGCCCGTTCAGATTATTTTCGCAGGCAAAGCGCATCCCAACGACAACGCCGGGAAAGATCTGATTCGCCAGATCATCACGCTTGCCCGCGAGCCGCAGTTCCGTCACCGGGTGGTTTTTCTTGAGGATTACGATGTAAGCATCGCGCGCTATTTGGTGCAGGGGGTCGATGTCTGGCTCAACACTCCGCTGAGACCGAACGAAGCCAGCGGCACCAGTGGAATGAAAGCGGTCGCCAATGGAGCCATCAATGTCAGTACTCTGGACGGATGGTGGGACGAAGCCTATGTCCCTTATGAGGAAGGAAACCATTCCGTCGGATGGGCGATCGGCCACGGGAAAATATACGCCGATCCCGAGTATCAGGATCAGATGGAAGCGGACGCTTTATATGACCTTCTGGAGCGTGAGATCATCCCGATGTTTTATGACCGCCGCGCCGACGGCATGCCTCGGCGCTGGGTTGCGCTGATGATGTCTTCGATCGGAAGTCTGTGTCCGCTGTTCAACACCAATAGAATGATACGGGAGTATACCGAGCGCTTCTATCTACCTGCACACAGAGAGCATTTGGCGCTTAGGGCCGATGGAGCCGCGCTGGCGAAAGCGCATGCCGCCTGGAAAAAGCGGATCCGCTCCCTCTGGCCGGCCGTGCGCATCGAGATGCTGGAATCCAATCTTCCGCCCGAAATCCAGGCGGAGGAAAGCATTCTCTTCTCCGCCCGCGTGTATACCGGGGAACTGGCGCCCGAAGATCTCACGGTGGAATTATATTCAGGAATACTGAACACGGCCGGAGAAATCACCAATCCGATCGTCACGGAAATGCATCCCGTGCGGAAAGACGGAGACTGGCAGCTGTACGAGGTACGCATGGTTCCTTGCTGCGGAAGCGGCCGCCACGGTTATACGGCCCGCGTCCTGCCGCGGCATCCCGATCCGAAACACCCCTTCGCCATGGGCCTGATCACATGGGCTAATTAAAACCGGATCCGGGATGGAGAATTAAAAAAGTTCGGTGCGCCACAGGTCGTGCAGATGGATCACTCCAATCACCTTACGGGCCCGGTCCACAACGACAAGGCTGGTGATTTTCATCTCTTCCATTTTCGACAACGCCGCTCCGGAAAGCTCCGATTCTGCAATCGTCTTGGGAGAACGCGTCATCACCTGGCCCGCCGTGAGTTTGAGGGGATCGGAGGAGGTCTGCAGCAGGCGGCGAAGATCCCCGTCGGAGATGACGCCCGCCAGCACGCCGTTCGCGTCCGTCACCACAGTCATGCCAAGGCTTTTCCGGCTCATCTCATAGATGACATCGGGCATGGGAGTGGTTTCAAGAACTCGCGGTATGTCTTCGCCTCGATGCATCAATTCTCCAACACGGAGAAGCTTTTTTCCGATGCTGCCGGCCGGGTGGACGGAAGCAAAGTCTTCCCTGCCGAATCCCTTCCGCGCCATCAGCGCCATGGCCAGCGCGTCCCCCATGGCCAGCGCAACCGCTGTGCTGGTCGTGGGCGCGAGGCCGAGAGGGCAGGCCTCTTCGGCTACGCTCACATCCAGGAAAACGTCGGCATACTGTGCGAGAGAGGAATCGCTGTCGCCGGCCATTGCAATGACGTGCAAACCCAAACGCTTGGCGACGTTCAGCAGCTGCAGGATCTCGGCCGTTTCGCCGCTTTTTGAAAGGGCCAGCATCAGATCCTCCTTGGTGAGGATGCCGCAATCGCCGTGAAGCGCATCGGCAGCATGCAGAAAAATTGCCGGCGAGCCGGTGCTGCTGAGGGTGGCGGCGATTTTTTTGCATATGATTCCCGATTTGCCAAGCCCCGTGACGGCGATTTTTCCGCGGCAGGCGGCCATCAAGTCAACGGCGTTTAGAAAAGAGGGGCCCAGCCTGCCGATCAGTTTCCGAATTCCATCCGACTCCGACTCCAAGACGCGTTTTGCCGTAGCCAGCGCGGCATGTGGATCAGACCCTTTCACCGCTCCCTCCGAATCGCTCTGCGTATGCGGATTATGTCTTCCACGAGCTGCGGAAAATATTTCAGGTTCAGTGAATTGGTCCCGTCGGACAACGCTCTGTCCGGACGGTCGTGCACTTCGAGGAAGAAGCCGTCCACGCCGATCGCGGCGCCGGCCCGCGCCAGATGCGGGATGAAGTGCGGATCGCCGCCCGACCGGTCGCCCTGCGCCCCCGGAGACTGCACGCTGTGCGTCACGTCAAAAACGACCGGCTGCCCAAAAGAACGCATAATCACAAAGGACCGGAAATCGACCACCAGATTGTTATATCCGAACGAAGATCCTCTTTCCGTCAAAAGGATGTTGGTATTGCCCGTGGACGCCGCCTTTTCGAGAACCTTGCCCATTTCCTGCGGCGACAGAAACTGCCCTTTTTTGAGATTGACGCAGAGGCCCGTTGAGGCCGCCGCCAGCACTAGATCGGTCTGCCTGCATAGGAACGCGGGAATTTGAAGAACATCGAGAACGTCCGCCGCTTCCCAAACCTGCCCCGCTTCATGCACATCGCTCAGAACGGGAAGTCCGCTGACGGCGCGCGCCTTCTCAAGGATACGCAACCCCTTGTCCAGACCCGGGCCCCGATAGGAATCCAACGACGTGCGGTTCGCCTTGTCGAAAGAAGCTTTGAAAATCAACTGTATCCTGAGGCGCGCGGCGCATTCCGCCAACTTTTCCGCCATCTTCAGCCAGTGTTTCTCACTTTCGATGCCGCACGGCCCG
>CAZLHW010000047.1:0-4340 GCA_964559085.1 uncultured Acidobacteriota bacterium
CGGCGGATCTTAAAGCGGCGCTCGCGGATCCGGAAACCGGTTTGCTTGTGCTCCCCTATGGTTCCGCGTTTCCCGAGGAATCATGGGACGAAATTTATGAATATCTGCAGCGGGGAGGGAATCTTCTGGTTCTCGGCGGCAGGCCCTTCACGCGGGCCGCGTACCGGACTAAATCGGGATGGCGCCTGCGTGATTACAGCCCCCGCTTCAGCCGGCTTTTGATGATCGACCAGTACCAGGAAACGCCCGGATCGGACGATATGGAATTTTTATCCAATCCGGACTATCCAATCGAAGTGCCGAAATTCGGATGGAAACGCGCGTTCAGCCCCGTCATTCGCCTGAGTGCGGTCGATCTGTACAAGCGCGGCGGGTCGGCCGGCTCGCTCGATGCGCGTCTGGATACCCTCGCATGGGGCGTCCATAAAAAGGACGGACGCAAGCTTTCCGCGCCGGCTATTCAAGTGGATCATATCCGCAACGGTTTTGACGGCGGGCGCTGGATTTTTGTGAATGCGGATCTTTCAAAGGAATTCTTTATCAGCGGCGGCATGCTTGTAAACGCCCTGATGGAACGGGCATTGCAGGGCGCGGAGGAGTTCACCGTCCGGCCGTCCTACCCGCTGTACCTGCCGGGCGAAAGCGTACAGCTCAAAATCGACTGGAACTGCAGGAGACCTCCCGCCGGAACCCTGACGGCAAAGATCATGACCTATCCGGATTCCAATCCTTCGAAGGTCTCCGAGCTAACCGTTGCAGTGCCCACCGACAAAATGATTGAGCTCCCGGCGCAGTCCGGCAAAAGCCAATACGTGATAGAAGCGAAGCTGATGGAAGGCGAGAAGGTTCGCGCCGTCTATCGCTCCGGCTTCTGGATGCGCGATGACGCCTGGCTGCGCTCGGGCCCGGGCGTTTCCGTAAACAAAGACTTCTTCGAATTGGACTTCAAGCCGATGGCCGTCATCGGCACCACCTATATGTCCAGCGAAGTGCAGCGCCTCTTCTTCCAATACCCCAACGTTTACATATGGGACAAGGATTTGGCTCAGATCCGCGAGCGAGGCTTAAACATGATCCGTTCCGGATGGTGGACCGGCTGGGACAAAATCTGCGATGAAAACGGCGTGCCGAATGAACACGCGCTGAGGACATTCGAGGCCTTTCTTATGACGGCGCGCAAGCACAGCCTGCCGGTGCAGTGGAACTTCTTTGCATTTCTGCCCGATGTGTTCGGAGGGGAAAATGCCTATCTGGACCCCGAAGCCGTCCGGAAGCAACAGACGCTGGTTTCCACCTTCGTTAAACGCTTTCAGGACATCCCCTGGCTGATGTGGGATTTCATTAATGAACCCAGCATCTCGAAACGCCTGTGGACGATGCGTCCCAACGGCGATGGGATTGAGCTTAAAAAATGGAATGAATGGATCGACAAACGCTATAAAAACAAGCAGGCTCTCGCAGCAGCATGGAACGTTCCGGCAAGTTCCATCAAGGGAACCGTTCCATTGCCGGATGATACGGAGTTTACGCCGCGCGGCGCCTATGTGGGACAGAATTCTCTAAAAGTGTACGACTTCTACCTATTTGCCCAGGATGTGTTCAGTGACTGGGTGAAAGCGCTGTACGACATCGTCCGCAACACCGGATCCAAACAGCTGGTCACTGTCGGTCAGGATGAAGGAGGCATTCAGGATCGGCTTTCTCCGGCTTTTTGGGGGAAGCACACGGATTTCACCACCAACCATTCCTGGTGGCAGAACGACCACCTTGTATGGGGTTCGCTCCTGGCGAAGCAGCCCGGGAAGGCCCTGCTGCTTCAGGAAACGGGACTTCAGCGGGAGCTTCAGTTTAACGAAATCGCGCGGCGAACTACGGAAAGTGAAGCGGCGCTTCTCGAAAGGAAAATTGCGGCTTCGTTCATTCAGGGAAGCGGCGCCATTCATTGGCTCTGGAACACCAATTCCTACATGACGGAAAGCAATGAAACGCCCATTGGCGCGGTTCGGACGGACGGGACGGAAAAGGAAGAAGCGACCGTCCTGCGCGACTTCGCTGCCTTTGCCAAATTGCTGCATCCCTATCTGTTGAATCCCCAAATGCCCCGGATTGCCATTGTCACATCGCAGGCGGCGCAGTTTTCAGTGATTAATGACATGCAGCTTGAAGCGCAGCGCAAAGCGGTGCGCACCCTTCTTTATCAGAACCGGCTCCCCGCGTACGCGGTTGCAGAGAACCGGCTGGAGAATCTCGGGAACCCCAAGCTGGTTCTGCTGCCTTCCCCGCAAAGCTTGACGGATGACGCCTGGAAACTTCTGTTGAAATATGTGGAAGCCGGAGGGAAGCTGCTGATTACGGGGCCGGTGGAACGGGATGAACACTGGCAGACGGCGAAACGGGCGGATGCGCTGGAGCCGGACGCCGCGGCCGAACCGCTGGTATACCACAATGCGGCGCTGCGCATCGGAGACCGGCCGATTTACCTCTCGTTCGAGCAGCAGAAACAGAATCAGGCCGAATCGCTGCGCTTCAAGGACGGCTCGACGTTTAAAGAAATTTCGCACGGAAGCGGCCGCATCTTCTGGGCATCCTATCCCGTGGAAATGAGCGAAGGCACGCAGGCAGCCGCCATTCTTTATGCGTACGTTGCGGCTGAAGCCAAGATCGAGCCCGCCTTCGAGCTGCTCACGCCGCTCTCGCCCGGAGTTCTGGTATATCCGACCGTGCTCGAGGATGGAATTCTGTACATCCTGATTTCCGACGATTCCGAGGATGCAAAAATCGAGCTGCGCGACAAGCAGACCGGAGTGAAATTGACGATTCCCCTTGCCGCACAGCACGCGGCCATGGCCGTCATCAACAAGAACAAAAAAGCCGTTGTTGCCAAATACGGCTTTTAGCGGAAGAACCTGCCGGCGAAAAAAGCGGGCAAGCGGCAGGGTGCGCGCCGCAGGCCTGGGTTGTCGGCCAATAGATTCCTTCAGGGCTTATTCAACCGCCATGCCATAACCGGGGTTTCAGAGCCTCGCTGCGCCCGGCCCTTTTGCCTTGGGCTTCTCTGCTCCGCGCTTGCACCGCCCGCCTTCATGCCCGGGCAGTCATGAGAAAAACGGAGAACTGTTTCAGGCTTCCGTCCTCAAGAGGTCTGACAACCTCGGCCGCTTCAAAGCAGCGTATATCGGTAAATCCCGCTTCGGAAAACAGCCGCTGCAGCCACGCATGATCGAAGCCGTGATGGAACACACCGGCATCATGGCCGCCATGGAAGAGGCCGTCTTCCGGATCCAGATCCGCAACCGCGCAATAGCCTCCGGGCAACAGGGATTCTTTAAACATCTTCAGCACGGCCGGTATATCGCGGATATGGTGCAGCGCCATATTGGATACGATCAGATGACGGGAGGAAGGGAATGAAATACTTTTGCCGAAATCAAAATAAGCGGCTGATACGGCTTTCAATTGCAGGCGGTCGATCTTGCTCCGGAACACTTCCAGCATCCCCTGCGACGAATCCACGCCCGTTACCGAACGCACGTACGGTCGCAGTGCCAGGGAAAGCAAGCCCGTCCCGCACCCGAAATCGACTGCATCCATATCCGGAGTCAGGGGAATATGCCGCGCGATCGCGCGCACCACATCTTCGGCCAGTTTCAAACGCGGCGCCGTATCCCACTCCACCGCGGCCGCATCAAAGTTCGTTGTTTTTCCAAACTCCGCATCTTCCATCCCAATGTCCTTTGCGCTGAAAACCGACGCGGCATTGTAGCATCTTCCCGCACATGCGAAAGCGAGATTCAAGGCAAATCCGCTGCTAATTTTGCCGGCGGGAAATATCCCGCCGGGACCAAAGCCCGGTTTTCCGGAAAAGACGGCGCACAGTTTTGGTGGCGCGATGAAGAGAGGATTTGACGGTGCCCAGCCTGCAGCGCTCGATTCTGGCGATCTCCTCCAGCTTCCGGTCATGAACATAGCGGTGGATGAATATTTTCCTCTGAATTTCCGGCAGGGACCCGGCACACTGCAAAATAGTCTCCAGGTTCTCCTTGCATAGGACCGCATGCAAGGGGGATGGCGCAGAATCGCCGGATGTGCCCGCATGCTGAAGGAGGCCGGATGCGCCTTCGGGCAGAGGCAATTCCGCGCGCCGACAGCGCGCGCGATGGCAGTCGATGGAATGGTTGACGGCCATTTTATAAATCCAGGAAGAAAGGTTCGATCTTTGAACATCCCACAGATGCAGCGACCGGTAAAGCTTGAAAGCAATCTCCTGTGCCGCGTCCTGAGCATCCTCCGAATTGCGCATGATCCTATAAGCCGTGGAGTAAATGGGACGGCGATAGCGT
>CAZLHW010000047.1:4350-9974 GCA_964559085.1 uncultured Acidobacteriota bacterium
GTTCGTAGAGCAACGTGAAAGCGCTTTCATCGCCGCCAAGAACGCTCCGGACCAGCCCTTCGTCTGTTAATGCCTGTGTATGCATGTTTTGTCTTTTTCTTTCCCCCAAATACACCTTTGCCCTGGGCAATGCTTTACTAAGACGTTTCAGCAGACGGATAATTACAAAAAAGTTCGTTTGGGGAAAATGAAACAGCTGCCGCGGCGCACAACCCTGTCTTAATTCGGACGCTGCTCCGGCCGTCGGTGTTTGAACGCGGGGTTGAACATGGAGAAGATCGCCAGAATAGTCGCGCTGGGTGCAAGCAACCTGACGCGCGGTTTCCATACGATTGTGTCAGCGGCACGGTCCGCATGGGGAGCGGAAGTTCAGATTCTAGCCGCGCTGGGACACGGACGCTCGTATGGCGCTTCCAGCCGGATAGCCTTTCGCACGCTCCCGGGCATCCTCCAGTCGGGGCTGTGGAGGGCGCTGGAATCGCTGCCGCCGGCGCAGACGCGGGCGCTCATTACCGACGTCGGGAACGACATTCTGTATGGCTATTCCAACGAACAGATACTCGCATGGATTGCTGAAACGGTCCATCGCCTGCAGGCCCGGACTTCAGACATAGTGCTTACCGGTCTTCCGCTCGCGAGCATCCGGCGATTATCGCCTCGAAAGTTCCTCCTTTTCCGGTCGCTGCTCTTCCCGTTTTCTTCTCTTTCACTGACAGACGCGGTAGGGAAGGTTGAACAGCTCGATGCGCTCCTCGCAGAACTCGCCGCCGCCCGCGGCCTGAAATTTTTTCCCCTTAACCCTTCCTGGTACGGAGTGGATCCCATCCACATTCGACCTTCGCTGTGGCGGCATGCCTGGCGCGAAATTCTTGATGCGCCCGCCGGCAAAAATCCATCCGGCGGATCTATTCTGGAAGGGATGAAACTCTATTTCATGGCGCCGGAGCGTCGGCGTCTGTTCGGCAGGGAACAGTTCTCGCCTCAATCGGGCGTCGCGCTTCCCAGGGGCGCCCGCATCGGGTTGGTTTGAGTTTCCTGATTGGTTCGGGCAGCCCTTCGAACACCCAGCATCACGGGTATCGGGCGGTGTGCTTTGCCGGAGGGGCTGTTGACCGTCCGCACCTCTTTGCCGGGCTCCTGGATCAGCATGATGCTGCTGCCGCCGCCATCCAGATTAATGGATTGAGAACAGCCCTGACTTTGAAGTATCTGCGCAAGTTCGCAGAGCGTAACCCCTTCGCTGAATCCGGGCTGGCGCCCATCCACAACAACAAGCAGAAGCCATTCACCCGAATTGTCAAATCCGAGCGCCGTGCGCGGATGCAGCGCCGTGTCCGCCGGATCGGCCACGATGCGGGAATCGGCCAACAGCGGAGAGAACCAGTCGGATACGCCTTCCGCCACCGCATCCGAAGCCGCGGGATTTCCGATATGCGGCTTCCGATCAAAATCCAGCCAGAAAGGCGTGCGGTTGCTTTCGACAGGACTCACTGTTTTCCCGCGAGCTACAGTCATGCCGTGAATATCGACGGGATGGCCGGGCAGCCAATTCGGAAGATTTGCGAGATCGCCGCCTACTCCGGAATAAGCATTGGCGTTGACGGCAGCCAAAGCCTGAAATCTTCGGAACAGGTCGATGGGTTGCATCAATTGGCTTTCAGCCGGGCCGGCGCCGTCAGGATCGTCTCCGAAAAAAGTACCAACTTCCAATTCAGGGACTTTGAGGCTGACTTTGAGGAAATGAATCCGCAGCGGGCGGGGATCCGTTCGGGTTTCCGTCCAGCAAATCAAAGAGCCCGGCTGCTCCGGGAACAGGTCCACGCGTTCCTGCGCAAATCCCGCGCTTAAAAGAAAAATCAGTCCAACAATTCTAATGGCCGCCATTTTCATTGATATCTGTACCGCTCCTGTGAAGATTGTTCATTCAAAAGGAAGCATTATCACCCAAGCCCCCCGAAAGCGGAGCCCGCAAGTTTCAATGCGCATAGTATTTTATCTCTATTTGTAAAAATCTGAAGTATGCTTGCATTGTAGCATCTGCTCCATTCGGCTGGGGTTTAAATAGCCCCTGAAATTTTACAGTGCAATCCTGTTATCCTGCTGAACGGTAACAGCATCTTTCGCATCTAACCCCGTTGGGTCGATCGGCATGCAGGGAATCTCAGATAAGGATGTAGGAGTATGAAAGCCAGAAAGCTATTCCAACGCAATCACGGCAGGAGAATGGGAGCTCTGTGCGCGACGGCAGCCATAGGCGCGCTTCTCTTGTTGGCCTGTCCGCTGTCGGCGCAGTTCGCGGTTCAGCCGGTTAACCTGGCGTACCTGTCACAGCGCGCCGACGTCATCATGCAGGGACGCATTACAAAGGTCGTCGAAGAACCCATGCCGGGATATCCCAATATCCCCACTCTTTCGGTGACGGTCGCGGTGGAACAGTCGCTGAGGGGAACAACGGCAAAAACATACACCTTTCGTGAAGTGCTTATCGGCCGAAGATCCAAAGCCTCAAAAAAATCCTATGGCGTCGGTCAGCGCTTTTTCCTTTTTCTCCCTTTCCCGTCGCAATATGGATTGAGCAGCCCCATAGGCATGGGGCAGGGACGCTTTCGCATTGCTTCGGATTCCGCAGGCAGGACGACCGTAATCAACGAGTATAGCAACGTGGGATTGTTTCGGGATGTCGACAGGGCGGCGGACATAGCAGGAAGGCAGCTTACGAAAAGCCAGCGTCGGCTTATGACTGTCCAGCGGGGACCGGTGGAACTGGATGAATTTGTCGCGCTGGTCAAAAGCTTAACCACACTACCGAGAATACGATGAATCTGCGAAAAAACTTCATCTGCATTGCAGTCTTAATGACAATACCCGCTGCGAGCCTGACGCCGATTTGGGCGGGCGGTCCGCTGTATGTAACCGGACCGAGCGCCAAACAGCCGGGGCGTCCCTATCGCTGGGATCTTTCGCCAATCCCCTATACCACGGACAGAGGCGGGCTGGGCAATCAGAGCAATGCGCAGGCAAATGCCCTTGTTTCGGAAGCATATGCGGTCTGGCAGAGCGTACCTACTGCAAGCATCCGATTTCAGAATGTCGGCCAGCTCAGCTACGACGTTACGGGATCCAGCATACCAGAGTTCATGGATGGGATAAATTGCTGCATACGCTCGTCCCCGCCGACCAACTCGATCGTCTATGATCTGGATGGGAGCATTCTTAAAGCGCTTGGCATGGACAACAATTCTACGCTTGGATTCTCCGAGCTGCTTTGCATGAATGATGCGGAAGGCAGTTTTACCCGAGGCTGGGTTGTGTTGAATGGGCGCTTTATCGATGGGCAGCCCGATAGCCCCAGCCACGCTTCCGTGTCGCTGGAGGTGTTCCGGGAGGTGTTGGCGCACGAAATAGGGCACCTGAGCGGCCTCGACCACTCTCAAATCAATTTGAACTGCCTGACCGACGCGTCATGCCCGGCTGAAGACATCAAGGGCTTGCCCTTGATGTTTCCGATTCTGCTGGATGAAGCCGAGGCTTCTTTAAAGGCGGATGACATGGCTGCAATTTCTGCGCTTTATCCGGCCGCCCATTTCGCTTCTTCCACCGGTCGCATCCGGGGCCGGGTTTTTTTTGCTGACGGGAAAACGCCGGCCCAGGGATACAACGTGATCGCCCGGCGCGAAGGGGATCCAAGAATCACGGCAGTATCCTCTGTTTCCGGCTTTCTTTTTTCTGCCGGTGTGGGCAACAATTTTGCGCCTTCCTCTTATGACCAAAGACAGTTCTTCGGGTCTCACGACGAATCCCTTATCGGGTACTATGACCTTCCCGGACTGCCGCCGGGCACTTACACAATCGAGGTGGAGGCGCTTTACAACGGAAATGATTACGCCTTCGTTGACAGCTCCGGCGTAGGCCCTATCGGGGGGTTTCTCGGCTTTCAGTATAAGATGCCGGGAACCTGCAGTGTTCAATACCTCAATTATCCGTCGTCTCCATCCGACAGCTGCTCGGCAAAAACAACCGTGACGGTGGGAGCCGGCATTACCGTGGATACCCATACGGACGTGATACTCATCGGCACACCGCCGCGCTATGACGCATGGGAGGACGGGGAGTAGCCGGCATCCGCGCGGGAACCGCGCAATCCGCCTGCCGGAACCATCAACTATCGGCAAGAGACGGTACTGATATGATCATGCTGAAAATCAAACCCTGCTGCAGTCTGCGCATCCAGCGGACGAACGCTCGCAATCTTCTGCGCCTCCGGGCTGCTTTGCTGATCAGCGCACTCGTTGTTCTGCTCTCCGGATGCGGAGGAGGCGAATCTTCCTCCTCTTCTTCTTCCAGAAATCCTGCGCCGAGCGCCAGTTCGATTTCTCCGACAAGCGCCCCTGCAGGAAGCCGGGCGGTGACATTAACAGTCACAGGGAGCGGCTTTATTTCCAGTTCTGTAGTGCGCTGGAATGGAGCGGATCGAGCCACCACATACAAGAGCAGTACGCAATTAACGGCGGAAATATCGCCCGCCGATCTGGCAAACGCCGGCTCGGCCCAGGTGACGGTTTTTAATCCCGCGCCCGGAGGCGGAGTCTCGGGCAGCCTGGTCTTCACGGTCAATTCCGTTGAGGCGCTGTCTTTCCTGACCGCGCGCCTCCCGGACGCCGCGCGCGACAAGGAGTATGTCTATACGCTGCAGGCAAGCGGGGGCATTAAGCCCTATACGTGGGGGATTTCATCGGGCACATTGCCCGGCGGACTAAGCCTTTCTACAGATGGCGTGCTTTCGGGAACGGCTGCCGCTGTGAGTGAAGATACAACCTACCCTGTTGCCATTCATGTCAGCGACAATGCCTATCAAGCCCACGGCGTGTTGAAATCCTTTACCATCCGCGTGCGCGCCGGAAATCTTGGACGGAATGACACCTGCGACAATGCCACGCCCGCCTCGAATGGCGTTATCCGCGCCTCCATCAGTCCCTTCGGAGACGTTGATGTATTTGCATTTCATGGAACGGCCGGCCGTCGCGTTACGGCTGAAATCTATGCGCAACGCCTCACACTCTACGAAGGCTCGGACAGCACCGATGTATTTCTTGACCCGTTCCTGGAAATCCTGGATTCCAGCTGCACCCCGCTCTATTACTATGATGATATTGTCTCCGGAGTGAATCGCGACTCGCGGATTTCCAATTTCACGCTGCAGGACACCGGAACCTACTATCTCCGCATCAGCGATCTGCGCGGGGACGGCCGCCCCGACTTTATCTATGAGCTGCATCTTTCCGGCGCGGACTGATCCGGGTTGCGCACCGATCCCCGAATAAACCGCGAAGCCGCGATGGGCGCTAAAAAACACCAAAAGGGATTTATGGATTTATTCCTTGCGCTCTTCGCGTTTTTGCGGTTACTCCTGGCGAGCTTCGTTGGGATGGTAATTTGGTTGAAAACGAGGAATAAGAGGTGTTGGCTACGCAACGCAGGCGCTGCATAGCCAACGGGATGCCGGGTTACTTCGCTCTCTTGAGAGGAATTTCCATCGGCTGACCCATCATGTCCATGGTCAGTTTCAGGTCGTCGCCGGAAAGAACGCCCTTCAGCTCCATCTTCATTTCCTGTCCGCCCATATC
>CAZLHW010000047.1:9984-13876 GCA_964559085.1 uncultured Acidobacteriota bacterium
AACTCATCATATTCCGATAAGCGTTGTTTAGCCTCTCTGAGCGCCTTTTCTTTGCCGTCGGGGCTGGTCGTCGATCCTGTAAGGGTCGTGCCGTCAGCTTTGAATGTATAGCTGATCTTCATCGGATTGCCGTCCATGCCCGGCACCTCTCCCACCCACTTTCCATCGATAGGAGCGGCGAAGGCCATGGCGGCAACAAGCATCAGTCCTACTACAAGTATGCAGTTTTTCAAGTTCATGTCTCCTTTTCTGATTGTCTCAACACGCAACTTTGTTCACTACACAAATTACAAATGCACACAGGAATATCCTCCGAACCGGAGGTTTCGAATTGGGGTGAATCCTTCGCGCGTTATTGTAGTCTGTCTTCGGCCAAGCTGCAACAGACGATTGGGAATCCGTTCAGGATTCCGCGTCCGGTGTTGCCGGAATACCGCGCAATACGTCGAATCCATTTGCCGATTACGCCTCCTGCCTGGACAGGTCGCTCGAAGAAATCACCGCACCAGGACTCGCGATTTCTTTTACGTCTGACGGCTCTTTTTGGTTACAGTTGCATGAAAGGTTGCCTTAAAAATTGACTTGCATGAAGTCATAGAATGATGCCAGACTCAGGGCAGCACGGCGAGAATCTGGAGACGGCCGCTTATTCGGCGATAAATGAAACTATAATTAATGAGTACCGCTGCACTCTTAATTCCGTTTGGAATTACACTATCATCGGATTTTCCAACGTAGGCTGATATCAAGGAGGGCCTGTTTATGCCTAATGAAGTCGACAACAAAAACGAAGGGGGAGGGCTCAACCGCCGAAACTTCCTCAAGAGCGCGGGAGCAGCCGTCGCGGGCGGAACGTTGAGCGCCGGGTTGACCTTAAGTCCGGGGCCGGCGGATGCGGCCGTGCCTGCGGCGCCGGCCCCGCGGCCCAAATTGCGGGGGGCGCGCTGGTGAAAGGATTTCCGCCCCGTTGGTATACTCAGGGCCCCCGTAGCCCAGTCTCATCCCGGCTCTGTCCTGCCGGTGACGACAAAACTCAAAGTAAACGGCAAGGACTATGAGGTATTAATTGAGCCGCACTGGACCCTGCAGCGCACCCTCCAGTTCAAACTGGGATTGACCGGCGCCAAGCAGATGTGCGATCGCGGAGTCTGTGGATCCTGCTCCGTGATAATCGACGGCCGGGTGGTTCTTTCCTGCACGACACTGGCCGTGGAATGCGAAGGCAAATCCATCGAGACGGTCGAGGGCATAGCAGCCAATCCGAAATGGAGCAAGTTGATCCAGTCCTATTGCAAGTGGGACGCCATGCAGTGCGGCTATTGCACTCCCGGTTTTGTTGTCTCCGCCAAAGCCCTTCTGGAGAAAAACCCGAATCCGACTGAAGCCGACTGCAAGCAGGCCCTGGCCGGAAACATCTGCTGTTGCGGAACTTATCCCAGGCATCCTACCGCCATTATGGAAGCCGCACAGCTTATGAAAGGAGCCTAGGAGCCTATGGCTGATTTAGCCGGAACTAATGGTCAGAGGGAAAATTTCAGAGTCGTAGGGAAACCGAATCTCCCTGGAAAGCTGTCTTATTCGCTCGCTACGGGCATGGCAAAATTCGGCGCGGATTATGTCTTCCCCGACATGCTTCACGCAAAGTTTCTCCGAAGCCCGCATGCCAATGCGGCCGTAAAGAGTGTGGACGTCGCCGCTGCGAAGAAAATCCCGGGCGTTGTCGAAGTCGTCACCTGGGAAGATGAGGAGCTGAAAAATTTCGGGCGCCGCGGAGGCATGGGATTCGGCGGTCCTTCGGGTCCCTATATCGGCAACAGCGCCAACATGGAAGACGAAGAGGTAGGCGTCATCGTCATTGCGGAAACAGAAGAGTTGTGCGACGAGGCCTTGATTGCCCTTAATCCGCAATGGGAGATCCGTCCGCACATCGTCGACATCCTTGAAGGAAGAAAGCCCGACGCCCCTCTCATCCGACCCAATACGGGAGGAGGGGGAGGTTTTTCCATGGGAGGCGGCGCCGGCAATCCACCGCCCAGAGGCAATGTCACTTTCTCGGTCGCAAGCCGCGGCGACATTGAAGCCGGCTTCAAGGAAGCGGATCAGATCATCGAGTACGACTTTAACATGCCCGCTTTCTGCGGCCACATGCCGAATCCTCCGGCATCAGTCGCCTACTGGTATGACGATCCGAGACATGATCCGGAAAGGAAGAGCCTGCGCATAGAAGGAGCGGTCTGGTCCGCAAGCCAGGGCAAAGATGCCGTGGGCGGGATGTACGGACTCCCTCCTGAAAAAGTAACCCAGGAAGGCTACTTCCAGGGGGGCAAGTATTGCGATTGGGGTTTCCGGAAAACCCAGGAAATTACACCGCTGCTTGCAAAAAAAGTCGGCAGACCGGTTCGCATGATGGTCAAGCGAAGCGAGATGTATGACTTCAACATGAACCAGCGCTTCTGTCACCTGAAGGTCGGATTTAAAAACAACGGTCTGATCACGGCGATCGATGATTTCTCCATTGCCGATGCGGGCGTGCCTCCCGTTTCCACGCTCGGCACATCAGGCGACCAGCACAATGGACCCGAATTCACGACAAAAAGGCTGAACATACAACAGGTCAGGGAACTCGTAAGGTGGTACAGAGGCAAGATGTACACCAGCGGTCAGCATTGCCCGTTCAATTGGGATTCACTGACCATGGCCATCCACATCATCGCCGATAAGCTGGGGAAGGATCCGATCGACATCGCCACGCTGAATCTCCACGGCCCCACGGACTTTACGGATCCAAATCCGGTTCCCAGCTACGAGGAATGCGTGAAAGCCGGAAGAAAGCTGCTGAACTGGAACTGGCATCCGACCGGGGCGAAAAAGCTCGCAGCCGGAAGATTGCACGGCGCCGCCTTTCGCTATCAGATGTGCCCCCGGCACTGTTTTTCGGGTTACAGCTCCAAGCTGGAACTCAGAAACGGCAAAGTGCACATGGGAACCCAGGGCTGTTGCACCGGCATCTATGCGGTTGAGGGGAATGCCATGGTCGTTGCTGAGGAGCTGGGACTCAACTACGAAGACATCAGCATCGATTTCGATTACAAAGAACCCTTTGCTCCTGTGGGCGGCGGCAGCGATGGCACAACGGCGTCCGCATGGGTAACAAAAGAATGCGCCAATATACTGAAAAAGCGGATATTGGAAGCGGTCATTGCAAATGCCAACAACCCTCCGGCTGTGGAGGGATTCGGGTTTGGAGCCCCCAAAACTCCACCCCCCAGTCCCTTGAAGGGTTTCCATCCTGAAGACCTGGACATTCAGGATGGGAAGATATTCGTCAAATCCGATCCGGGAAAGTCCGTTCCTTTTGCGCGCGCGACGCAGGGGCTTCATCTGTTTGCAACTTACTCAGGCAGGCCGCCGACGGCTCTCTGGGCTACAGGCATGGGGAGGTATCTCGATACCATGAACGTCGCCATGTGCGAAGTCGCCGTCGACATAGAAACCGGAGAGGTTGAGATACTCCGTTTCGGAGTGGTTGCAGACCCCGGAAAGATAATCCGGTTGACATCGCTTGAAAGTCAAATCGATCAGGTCATGGACTTCAGTGCCGGCTGCCAGCTGTATGAAGACTTTTTTTACGATAAGAAAACCGGCGTGAAGCTCAATGCGAACATGTTTGAGTATAAAAAGGTCGGTATGCTCGATATGCCCAAAGTGGACATGCAGTTCCTCGAAACGCGTGCCGGCAACGCAGCCTACGGATCGAATGGTATTAGCCACTCTCTGGCGAATACCCACCTGGTAATTTGTGCAATTCATAACGCAATCGGCAAGTGGGTTGATCCACCGGCCACGCCGGATAAGGTTCTCAAAGCCCTCGGAAAGGCATAAAGAAGTTCCC
>CAZLHW010000048.1:0-13796 GCA_964559085.1 uncultured Acidobacteriota bacterium
CTGCGTGCTTTTGGACCTGGAGGATTCCATCTCACCCTCGGAAAAAGATGCCGCACGCATTCTCCTGAAGCACTCCATCCCGGCCATCAATTTCTATAATGCAGGCGTCACTGTTCGGGTTAATCATCTGGATACTCCGTTCGGGTATTCGGACCTCGAGGAAATTGTTCCCATTCAGCCGAACGGGCTTCGACTGCCGAAAATCGAAACGGCAAAAGAAGTAGCGCGCGTCATCCGGGTAATCGAGGAAATCGAGGACCCCCACCATCTGCCTCACGCCAAACTGACCGTCGAGGCCATGATCGAGACCGCCGTTGGCGTGGAAAATGCCCTGGAAATAGCCAGTGCTTCGCCGCGGATATCGGCGATCGCCATCGGGGGACAGGATCTGGCGGCGGACATGGGCATCTCTCTTGAGGACGGCGCCACAAGCCTCGATTACGCAAGCCAACGGATTATCATGGCGGCAAAAGCGGCCCACATCGACGTGATGGATACCGTTTTTGTCGATATTGATGACGAAGAAGGATTGCGCGCCGCCGCGCTGCATGCAAAACATCTGGGTTTTACCGGAAAGGCCGCCATCAACCCCCGCCAGATCGATATCATCAACGATGTGTTCACCCCCAGCGAAAAAGAGATTGCGGACGCAATAGACATCATCGCGGCCTATAACCGGTACATGGCCGTCGGCGTCGGGGTATTCGCCATCCATGGGAAAATGGTGGATGCGCCCGTAGTAGCCCGCGCACAGCGCATCCTGGACCTGGCGGATATCGATGCCGAACAGCTGTAGAACGAGGTCATTGTGAAAACAAGCATCGGAACCGAACTCCCGGATTTCATCGATAAAAAGAAGGGCCGCGGAACGCTGAAGCCTTTCGAAGGGGCATGGACGCGCCTGCGGAAAGGCTGGATGGACGAACCGACCGTGTCGCTGCCGACAAAGGCCAAGATGCCCCACGCCAGCAAAATGGCAAAAGATCTGAAAGCCGCCATCGAAAAAACGAATCCGCGCGACGGGATGACGGTTTCGTTCCACCATCATCTGCGCAATGGAGACGCAATCGTCAACCGCACCCTCGATATCCTGGCCGAACTGGGCATCAAAAACATCACGCTGGCGGCGTCCTCGCTGTCGGACGTCCATTCACACCTGATTCCCTACCTGGAAGACGGCACCATTACCGAGATCTGGACCTCCGGCATACGCGGAGAGCTGGGCAAGGCTGTTTCCATGGGAAAACTTGCCTACCGCGCGGTGATCCATTCTCATGGCGGCCGTGCGCGCGCAATCCGCACGGGCGAATTAAGCATTGATCTTGCCGTGCTTGCCGCTTCTGCCGCGGATGAAGAAGGAAATGCCACGGGATGCCACGGCCCCTCGGCCTTCGGCTCCATGGGTTATGCCATCATGGATTCCCGCTACGCCAAACAGGTGATTGTGGCAACCGATAATCTCGTTCCCTACCCCTGCTTTCCCGTTTCCATTGAGCAAACCAACGTCGATTATGTGGTCAAAGTGGACAGCCTCGGCGATGTAAGCCAGATTGCGTCCGGAACCACGCGGATCACAAAAAAACCGCTGGATCTGCGCATCGCCAGTCTGGCCGCAAAGGTAATCGAGCATTCGGGATTTATGGAGAACGGATATTCCTTCCAGGTCGGCGCGGGAGGCGCTTCGCTCGCGACGGCAAAATACGTCAACGAAATCATGAAAAAGCGCGGCATTAAGGGGAGCTTTCTCTTGGGAGGCGTCACCTCCTATGTCGTCGAACTGATGCAACAGGGCTTGTTCCACAGCGTCTTCGATGTTCAATCTTTCGACGCCGCCGTCAGTTCCTCCCTTTTGAACAACCGCAGCCATATCGAAATCTCCTCCGACATGTACGCCAATCCGTTCAACTGCGGGAACATGGTCAACAAACTGGATATTGTGGTGCTCGGTGCGCTGGGAGTGGACGTCAACTTCAACGTTAATGTGGTGACATCCTCGGAGGGAACCATCATGGGCGCTTCCGGCGGGCATTGTGATGCGGCGGCAGGCACCAAACTTGCCATCGTTGCCTGCCCGTCCTTCCGCGGCCGGATCCCGACCATCAAGCGCAAAGTGAATCACGTCGTCACGCCGGGCGAATCGATCGACGTGGTCGTAACCGAACGCGGCATCTGTGTGAATCCGGACCGCCCGAACCTGGAAGACCGCCTGAAAAAAGCCGGCTTGCCGATCCGAAGAATCGAGGAGCTTCATGATGAAGTGGACTCGATTGTCGGAGTACCGGATCCCGTTGAATATGACGACAAGGTGGTGGCCGTCATTGAATACCGGGACGGCACCACCATTGACGTGATTCGACAAAGCAGGCAATAACATCAGCAGCTGCTGAAATGCGCGACGCAGACAGGACCCCCCTTTCAATGAACCTCGATCCCGCCAGAGAAAAGGTTTTAAGCGCAAGGGAAGCACGGGCAGCTCTGCGAGCCGCCCTCGCCAAATCAGGATACGGTTCTATCGGCATTTCTCTCAATATACCGGGATACCCCAAAACCACGCCGTTGATAGCGGCATTTTTTGAGGATGTCCTGGAGGAATTCAAACGCTGCTTTCAGGCGCACCGGATCGTCTTGGATACAGCCCATGCAGTGCTGCAGGAAGATGAGGCCGGGCATTTTTTTCTCGCGCCGCTGGCCGACGCACGACCGCCGGAGTCCATAAAGGATCTGGCCGAAAACATCGAGAAGCAGCATCCGCTGGGGCGTCTGATCGACATTGATATCCTCGACCGGCATCTGCAGCCCGTATCTTCGGGCCGGCTCAAAAAGTGCCTGCTGTGTGAAAAACCTGCCATAGTCTGCATGCGGGAGAGAAATCATAGCTACGAGGCATTGCGGGAACACATTGCCAACGGGATCCGGAGCTATCTTGCAGAGAAAAAGCGAAAGCACCTATGCCGGAAACTCGCCGCGCTCGCTCTGAAGGCGATCCTTTACGAAATCTCCGCTTCGCCGAAGCCGGGTCTCGTCGGCCGCTTCGAGCGGGGCGCGCACCACGACATGGATTATTTCACCTTTGTCGACTCCACGTCGGTTCTTGCCGGATATTTTGAAGAGCTGGCGTTATCGGGCATCGAGTTTGAAGGCGAGGATCTCCGCCAAGCGCTCCCCGCCATCCGCGCCATCGGCTTGAGGATGGAAGCCGCCATGTTCGCGGAAACCGGCGGCGTTAACACTCAGAAAGGATTGATATTCCTTATCGGCCTGGCCCTGTTCGCGGCCGCCCGATGCGTTGCGAGGGACGGATTTTTTTCCGCCTGCCGATGCAGGAACACCATCGCTGGAATTTGCGCCAATCTGGTTCAGACCGAATTGGCAACCGCTTCCGGCGAGGAAAAGACTCATGGGATCCTCTGCTATCAGCGCTACGGCCTGGAAGGAGCGGGCGTCCGGAAGGAAGCGGAAGACGGCCTGCCGTCCGTATTCGAAACCGGCCTGCCGGAGCTTACGGCGTCACTTGCCGGCATCGGCTCGGCCGCGGCCGCCGACATAAACAGAGCGTTGCTGAGAACCCTTCTGCGGCTGATGACAACAACCAAGGATTCCAATATTGTTTACAGGAAAGATTTGGAGACGCTGCAGCGCGTCCGGCGCATGGCGCAGCATGTCCTGGACGCGGCAAATGCAGCGGAAGAAGCGGAACGGTATAGGGAGATGCTCGATTTTTGCCGACGGGAGCACATCTCCCCCGGAGGCTCTGCGGATCTGCTTGCGCTAACCGTTTTTATCCATTTTGTGGAGCATTCCTTCCCGATCCCGTCGCGGCACAAACATATCGAAGAGGCGCCGCGCCATGTATGAGGAAAAATCCGTAAACCTGCGGAATGAATACGTATTGAAAAAGCTGGATGCGTTTCTGGCGCCTCTCGGCTTCGCCTTTGATCCGCGCGCTGTCGACTACACGATGGTCCTCTGTGACGAGCATGGTGAAATCGTCGGCACGGGATCCTATCAGGGACAGGTCCTGAAATACCTGGTTGTCGACCCCGCGCATCGCGCCACAAACGCCTTTTCTGTGATCGCGACCCATCTCCTCGCCATCCTGATGAAGAAATATGAGCAGATTTTTGCTTTTACGCGACCCGCAAATGCGCACAGTTTCCTGCATATGGGCTTTAAGGAAGTGGCTACCGCGCCGCCGCTTTACACTCTGCTGGAGTTCGGCTATCGCTCAATCCGGGATTATCAAAATTACCTGATGTCGCAGAAGGATGCACAAGCAGCGCCTCCCATCTCCGCGATTGTCGTCAATTGCAACCCTTTTTCGAACGGACACAAATATCTGATCGAAACCGCGGCATCCCAGAGCACCATCGTGTACCTGTTTGTTGTTGAGGAAGACCGATCCGTGTTTCCGTTTAAAGACCGGTGGGCCCTGATTGAGGAGGGCACTCGGCACCTGCGGAATGTGGTGAGGATAAAGGGGGGACACTACGTAGTTAGCGGCGCAACCTTCCCCCGCTATTTTCTTCAGAATGAGGAACCGGATCTGGTAACCCGAAACCAGGCGGAACTGGATGTGACCCTGTTTGCCAAGCGCATCGCGCCCGTGCTCGGCATCACCCGACGCTATGTCGGGACAGAACCGTATTCGCAAACCACCGGAGCTTACAACACCGCCATGAAAAAAATCCTGACCGCTCATGGCATTGAGGTGATTGAGATCGAGCGAAAGGCGGAGGGTCTGGACGCGGAGGGCAATCCGAACTATATCAGCGCCACCAAGATCCGCACGGCAATCCGGGAAGGCAGGCTGGATGCCGTCGCTCGCTTTTTGCCGCCGTGCACGCTTGCCTATCTTCAATCGGATGCTTCGGAACCGGTACGCGCGAAGCTCAAGGAGTGATTTTGGAGGAATCCGATGCATACGCCCCCTATTCTTAGTTACGACGCCGGCCTCAATCCGCGCCTGGTACGCGCCGCCATTGTCTGGGGATTCCACCTTCCGGAGTGCCGCAAAACCGTTTCGCCTTCCGCGCACCTGACGCAACTTTTGGAGCGGGTGCGCGCCGCGGGAGAAAAATTTCTGCCGCCGGAACGCAAAGCGGCTGTCCGCAACATGCTCCGTTTCGGATCCTACAAGCCGGCGGGACGCGGCAAGCCGTCCAGCGAGTATCTGCTTGCCGCCGCATTGGAGAATGACTTCCCTCTCGTCAATGGACCTGTCGATGTGAACAATGCAGTCAGCCTGGAATGGGGATATCCCGCGAGCATCTTCGACATGGATCGCTGCGGCACGGAGCTGCTTCTCCGGCGCGGGCTGGAAGGCGAAACCTACATTTTCAATTCTTCGGGACAGCGCATCGACCTGAAAGACTTGCTTTGCGTCTGCCGCAAGACAGGGACCGGCTGGGAACCCTGCGGCAATCCGGTCAAAGATGCCATGGCCACAAAAACCAGCGACGCCACTCGAAACGTTGTCGCTGTGATTTACGCACCGTTATCCGAAACCGCATCTGAGCTCGAGGCGGCAGCCAAACAATTTGCGGCGCTCCTTATCGCAGACTGCGGCGCCGCCGAAACCGGCTGGGCCATCGCCTCAACTTCGACCGAACCGGTTTGAGCGATAAACCGACGCACGGATTACAGAAGCAGCCACATAAACGGCCCCGGGTCGATCCGTCTTTCGACCCGCCAGGCCATAGCTTCTCCCGGACATTTTCGAGGCTTTTTGCGCCCCGGATGGGGCGGCAGATAGATAGCCGGGGATGAGCAACGCTGACGCAGGCAGCGAAGCGAATCCCCGGAACGATAATGCAGCAGTCAGAAGCCCGGAACGGGCGAAAGATGATGGCCATTTCCTTCTCTCGCCCTTGCCAGGGCTCCGACTATGGCTGCTGCCCGACTCCGGGCTGCGCCCGGAGCTATCTATCCTGCGGCCTTTCAGGCCGGCGTTGAACGGAACCGGTTTGAGCGATAAACCGACGCACGGATTACAGAAGCAGCCACGGAAAAAGCCGGAGTTCATGGCGCCTGTCATCGAAATTGGGTACATTTATGCAGAACTGAAAAAATCTCTGCAGGAGGACGTCAGGATGAACAGAGATGAGATTCGCCGGCAATTGGAACAGCGGGAGAACAAGGAGCTGATTTCGATTCTCCTGGAACACGACGAAGCGAAATGGCAACCGGAGGCCTTCGACATTGCGGGAGCCATTCTGGCTGAACGCGGCGTTTCCTCAGGCGCGAATCTGAAAATCATAAGGGAAAAAGACGTTCATGCCGAAACCGAAGGGCTGAATCTGATCACAGTGGCGGAGTATTTCAATTACCTCGAAGCGGAAACGGATCGCATCACGCTTGAGGGGGAAGGGATCCGGGCCTGGGTTTTCCATGAATCGGACCCTCTCGCGGAAGGGATTCCTCCCGGCGTTCAACTTAAAGTGCGCCGGGAAGACTGGAAGGATGCCATGGAACGGCTCGGAGCCGAGATGGCGCTTTCCACGGATCTTCCCGATGACATAGCCGAGCCGCCCTGCCCGCGATGCGCTTCCAGAAAAGTCACCGAAAATGCGGAAATCGTGGAAGATTTGACATCAGAAAAACCATCGCGGAAACAGAAGTGGCTCTATCATTGCGCGAACTGCGGTCTCCGGTGGTCCGATTGACGATGGCCGGCGATGCCGGCTGTCCTGCGACAGATAATCCGCCGTTGTGTCTGTGAGTTTTTCTTCGCGTCCTTTGCGTCTTTGCGGTTAAGCCGAATTAGCCGCAAAGGCTCAAGGAACGCGAAGAATCGCGACCGACCTGTACCGGCAATTCCATTGGGACAGCCCGCTAGACCCTCTTGCGCAATACCGCGCGCTTCGACCGGGAAGAAGCTTTGGTGCGGCCCTTGATGTGTTTTCGCACGAAGCCGTCGAGCACGTCCTGAAGATCGGGCTTGCTCAACTCCTCCAGCGAGTACTGCACTCGCGTCGACGGTTTTTCAATCTTCACAATTCTTCGCAAATCTATCGGGGTACCTATTACGACCGCCTCGCAGGGAACCTTGTTCAGGGTCGCCTCGAGATCGGCAATCTGTTCCGGACCGTAGCCCATGGCCGGCAGGAGGATTCCGGTGCCCGGATATTTCCTGAAAGCCTCTGCGATGGAACGCACGGCAAAAGGCCGGGGGTCCACAATTTCGCGCGCGCCAAAGAGCCTGGCCGCCAGAGTTCCCGCTCCGAACTGCATCCCTCCATGGGTAAGCGTGGGACCGTCTTCGACGACCAGAACGCGTTTCCCTTTGATGACGTCCGGATTATCCACGGTGATAGGCGAAGCGGCGCGGATGATTTGTGCCTTCGGATTTATCTGCGCTACGGCATCGAGAACAGCCGTCACATTCCCCTCCGGGGCGCTGTCGACTTTGTTGATGATAAGGACATCGGCCAGCTGCACATTGGCAGCTCCCGGATAATAGGTACGTTCATGGCCGGGCCGGTGCGGATCCACGACCGTTATGGTCAGATCCGGGCGGTAGAAAGAAACGTCGTTATTGCCTCCGTCCCAGACGATGACGTCCGCTTCCCGCTCGGCCCGGCGAAGAATCGCCGCATAATCCACGCCTGCATAAATCACACCGCCCTCCACGATGTGCGGCTCGTACTCTTCCATCTCCTCAACCGTGCACCGATGCTTTTTCAAATCCTCCAGCGTTGCGTATCTCTGAACCCTCTGCCGGATCAGGTTGCCGTACGGCATCGGGTGCCGCACGGCAACAACACGCAACCCAAGGCTTCGGAGGTAGGAGCAGACCTTTCTGGAAGTCTGACTTTTCCCGGAGCCCGTGCGCACCGCGACGACGGCGATGACGGGAACACCGGCCGCAAGCATGGTTGACCCGGCGCCGAGCAAAACAAAATCCGCCCCGCACGCATTGACAAGCGCCGCGCGCTCCATCACATACTGGTTCGAAACATCGGAATAGGAGAAGGCGACTTCCTGCACCTTGTGCCGGACGATAAGGCGGGGAAGTTCCTGTTCCGAAACAATCGGGATCCCCTTGGGATACAGCGCTCCGGCCAGCTTTGCCGGGTATTTGCGCCCGTCGATGTTGGGTATCTGCGTTGCCGTGAACGCGACCACCTCATGGCGCCGGCTTCCGCGGTACACCGTATTGAAATTGTGAAAATCCCTTCCCGCTGCTCCCATTATCACGACGCGTCTGCGCGGCATAGTCGGCTCCTCCGTAGGCGAATAGTGATCCGTTTTCTTGAGACTACCCTATCCGGAAATCAGCGGTCCTCATCAGCGCCATCCCGGCAGATCCTGGTTCCCGCTCTCCCTTCCAGCGCTTCCAGGAGGCGGTCGTGATCCGTGATCACGACCGTCTTTCCTCCCATCTCAAGATATTTGATCGCCGCCGTGATTTTCGGCCCCATGCTTCCCGCCGGGAAGTGACCTTCCTGCAGATATTGCCTGCATTGGGCCATGGTCAGGCGGTCGAGGGGACGCCGGGTCTCCTTGTCGTAGTCCAGGTAAACGCGGTCGACATCCGTCGCTATGGCGAACACATCCGCATCGAGCTGGCGCGCCAGAATCGCCGACGTGTGATCCTTGTCGATTACGGCCTCCACCCCTTTGGAAATGTCGTGGTCGTTGAAAACCGGCACGCCTCCGCCGCCGCCCGCAATGACGCCAAGGCCGCGATCCACACAGGCCTTGATCGCATCCAGTTCAATTATGGCAACCGGTTCCGGTGAAGGCACCACTCTGCGGAATCCGTGCTTGGAATCTTCGGCCATGATCCAGCCGAAATTATCCCAATAGCGCAAAGCGGCCTCTCGGGGATAGGAAGGACCAATCGGTTTTGTCGGATGCGAAAAGGCGGGATCGCGCGGATCGACAAGAACCTGCGTGACCAGAGAGACGACGGGAGTTTTCAAGCCTTCCGCCTGCATCCTCTGCCACATGGCATATTGAAGCACGTAGCCGATCTCGCCCTGCGTTGAGGCGACGCAGCAATCGAGCGGCAAGCGGTAGGCATCGGATGCCGCCAATTCGGATCGGATCAGCTGCGCCCCGACCTGCGGGCCGTTGCCATGCGTCAGGACAACCCGATAGCCCGCCCGAATCACCCGCACGACCGCCGCCGCCGTTTCCACGGCATTTTCAAACTGTTCCTGCGCGGTTCCCGTCTGTCCTCCGCGAATCAGCGCGTTCCCCCCGACAGCGACAAGAACAAGTTTCGACATAATCCCCCGCCTGCCGGAATTCCTCTCGAGGATTGCCCTCACGGCGCTCAGGCGCCCCTGTTTTCCTGCGGCGTGCTCGCCCCGCTTCCCTGAAATAACTTATACTCCAGGCATCCGCCTCCCGCAACAGCCGCCGGGCGCCCAAGCAAGCGCGGTTCCGGCTTGCAGTGCCGAGCGGTTCTTCTTTTAGTTTTCCGGATGCGCGGCGCGACCGACCCTTATCGTGCGGCCGGGATGGACTCGCACTTCCGTTTGCTCTCCGGCCGCCGCCGCGCCGCAAAAATCCATATAAAACATTTATGTAGCTTTTTTCTAATAATGGTACAATCCTGTCGGAGGTGAGCATGCTCGCTAAAGAATCCGCCGACATCAAGAATTTAACGACACTATTGGAAATGAGCCAACCCCTCTCCAGCAGCCTCAATTTGAAGCACTCCCTGCACCGCGTCCTGGAAATCCTGGAAAAGCGCCACGGGGTGCTGCGCAGCATTATTACGCTTCTGGGGCCCGACTCGGAACTCCATATCGAAGCCTCCAACGGCATTCCGGCCGAAGGGCAGCGGGCGCAGTACGGCATCGGCGAGGGCATCACGGGGCGCGTTGTCGAGAGCGGAAAATCGATCGTTGTCCCCCAGGTGAGCCGCGAGCCGATGCTTCTGAACCGCGCGGTGAAGCGGCAGAATCTCAAAGAAGAGGAAAGCTATATCTGCGTACCTATTGTCGCCGGAAGGAAGGTCATCGGCGCCCTCGGAGTCGATTTGCGCTTCAAGAAGGAC
The DNA here is from genome assembly GCA_964559085.1 of uncultured Acidobacteriota bacterium. Lineage (GTDB taxonomy): Bacteria > Acidobacteriota > UBA6911 > UBA6911 > UBA6911 > UBA6911. The sequence continues at coordinate 10,010 of CAZLHW010000048.1, forward strand.
AGGGATTACGACCGGAGCGTGAAGTTTCTGCGCGTGGTCGCTTCCATGATCGGCCAGGCCGTTCGGGTCGAGCACCTGGTGCAGGCGGAAACGCACCGTCTGGTGGAAGAAAACACGCACCTGCGCGAAGAGCTGCGGGAGCGCTATGATTTTTCGCACATGATCGGGAGCAGCGGCGGGATGCGGCAGGTCTATGAACAGATTGCCCAGGTCACCGGCACGAATACGACGGTCCTTATTCGCGGAGAATCGGGGACCGGGAAAGAGCTTGTCGCGCACGCCATCCACTATAACTCTCCGCGGGCAAAGCAGCCCTTTGTCAAGGTGAGCTGCGCGGCTTTGCCGGCCACGCTGATCGAATCCGAGCTTTTCGGCTATGAAAAGGGCGCTGTCACGGGCGCGCAGAACCGCAAACCGGGGCGCTTTGAAATGGCGGAAGGGGGATCGCTGTTTCTGGACGAGGTGGGAGATTTGAACCTCACCACCCAGATCAAGCTGCTGCGCGTCATACAGGCGCGCGAATTCGAACGCCTGGGCAGCACGCAGACGCTGAAAACCAACGTAAGGCTGATTGCCGCAACAAACAAGGATCTCGAGAAAGCCATTGAGGACGGGGAATTCCGCGAAGATCTCTTTTACCGCCTGAATGTCTACACGATCTTTATTCCGCCGCTGCGCGAACGCAAACCCGATGTGATGGCCCTTGCGGACTATTTCCTCGAGAAATACACGAAGGAGCACAATAAAACGATCAAGCGCATTTCGACGCCGGCCATCGACATGCTGATGAGCTACCACTGGCCCGGAAATGTGCGGGAACTGGAAAACGCCATCGAGCGCGCCGTTCTGATCTGCGACGGCAACGTCATCCACGGCCATCATCTGCCGCCGACGCTGCAGACGGCGGAAGCCTCCGGCACCGGCATGAAGGTGTCGCTTGCCGATGCCATCGCTTCATTCGAAAAAGACCTGATTCTGGATGCGCTGAAATCGACGCGCGGCAACCGCAGCAAGGCGGCCCGGCTGCTGCAAACCACCGAGCGAATCCTCAATTACAAGGTAAAGCGGCACAATATCGATTGTCGCCGCTTCCGCAGCTGAGTTTACATCCGGCCCGGTCTCAAAGGGCGAGCCGGATGTGCAGTTCGCGAAGGTGCCGGGGCTCCAAGTCGGACGGAGCATCCAGCATAAGGTCGCTGCCGCTTGCCGGCTTCGGGAAGGCGATCACTTCGCGAATGTTCGGCTCATCCGCAAGCAGCATGACAAGTCGATCGATTCCGGGAGCCATGCCGCCGTGGGGCGGAGCCCCGTATTCGAAGGCCTCCAGCATGTGGCCGAAGCGCCGCTGGATCTCTTCATCCGTGTATCCGAGGCACCGGAAAACCCTGGTTTGCAAACCCCGGTCGTGGATACGGATGCTGCCGCTCGACAGCTCGTAGCCGTTGCACACCAGGTCATAGGCATCGCTCAGCACGGAGCCGGGATCGGATTCGAGAAGATCCTGATGATCCGCCCTCGGACTCGTGAACGGGTGATGCACGAAGCTCCAGCGCTTCTCCTCCTCATCCCACTCAAACATGGGAAAATCCACGATCCACGCAAAGGCCAGCAGATCCGGCGGCGCCAGTTTCAAACGATCGCGGAATTCCAGACGCAGCGCTCCGAGAGCTTTGACTGCCGGCAGGAAATCGTCCGCCACCACGCAAACCAAGTCGCCTCCCCGGGCCTGCGAGACCGCGGCAATCCGCGCCGACTCTTCCGCCGGAAGCGATTTGGCCAGCGTGCCTTTGAGACCCTCGTCGGTCCATGCAAGAGTGCCCAGCCCCTTTGCTCCCGCCGCAAGCGCGAATTCGGCCAGCGCATCCATCTCTTTGCGGGAATAGGCGGCGCAGCCTGGAGCCACCAGGCACTTGACGACGCCGCCGGACTGCACGGTTTCCGAAAAAATCTTCAACTCGGAATGCTGCAGGGCGGCGCTCAGGTCGCAGATTTCCATGCCGAACCGGAGATCGGGTTTGTCGGTTCCATAGCGCGCCATGGCGTCCGCGTAGCTGATTTTTGGAAACGGGCTGAGAATGCTTTTGTGCGGCACAACGGCAGGGATAAGATCTGTGACAAGGCCTTCGACCAAGTCCAGGACGTCTTCTCTCTCGACAAAAGACATTTCGAGATCAAGCTGGGTAAACTCGGGCTGCCGGTCTCCCCGCAGATCCTCATCGCGCATGCAGCGCGCGATCTGAAAATACTTCTCATAGCCGGCCACCATCAGGAGCTGTTTGAGCTGCTGGGGGCTTTGAGGCAGCGCATAAAACTTTCCAGGCTGGATGCGACTGGGGACCACATAATCCCTCGCGCCCTCCGGAGTCGACTTGATCAGCATCGGCGTCTCGATCTCCAGGAAGCCGCGCCGGTCGAGGTAATCGCGTATAAATTTGATCACCTTATGCCGCAAGATCAGGTTCTTCTGCATCCGCGCGCGGCGCAAATCCAGATATCGATACTTCAACCGAACCGTCTCTTCCGTTTTATAACCATCATCATCAATCGGTATGGGCGTCGTTTTCGCGGGATTGAGGATGACGATGGATTGGGCGAGGACTTCAATCCCGCCGGTGGCCAGATTTGGATTCTCGGTGCCTTCAGGCCTCAGGCGAACCCGGCCCGAGACCTGAAGCACATATTCCGTCCGTGCTTTCTCCGCTACGCGGAACGCTTCGCCCAAGCTTTGGTCCGCCGTCACCTGGACCAGCCCGGAACGGTCGCGGAGTTCCAAAAAAATCAGATTGCCGTGATCCCGCCTGCGCTGCAGCCAGCCGGCGAGCGTGACATCTTTGCCCGCATCCGCCGGCCGTAATTCCCCGCAATGGTGTGTTTTCAGCATGGCTCCCGTCTCGTGTTGCTCGCGATTGCCGGGCAAAGCGTTCCGCATGCCCGGCATGCCGTCGTCGCGTCTATTTGATGAACAGCATCTCCTGATAGGTCGGCAGCGGCCAGAATTCATCGGACACGATGCATTCCAGCTTGTCGACAACCTCGCGCACTCTGGCCATGGCCGGCAGGACATGATCGCGCGCGTGTTTGGCGTGATCCAGCGTGGTCCCTTCCACATGGTTCTCCAGCACTTTTTCCAGAGCGCGGATGGACTCCTGCAGGTCCCGCACCAGCGCATTCACCTCATCCAGCATGGTCGTGCAGGGTGTCTTATCCAGCTGCCGGAGCGCCAGCGCGGTTGAAGCCAGCTGATACTGATATTTGACGGCCGCCGGGAAAACGGTCGTCTTGGCAATCTCAAGCGTCAGCCGGCTTTCAACAGCGATATCCTTGACATACCGCTCCATGTAGATTTCATAGCGGCTCTCCATTTCGCGCTTGGAGAGAACGTTGTATTTCTCCATGAGATCGGTGTTCTTCTTGCTGATCAGAACCGGCAGCGCATCCACCGTATTCCGCAGGTTGGGCAGACCGCGCTTTTCGGCTTCCTTGTGCCATGCCTCGATGTAGTTATCGCCGTTGTAGATAATGGATCCGTGGTCCCGGACGATCTGCTGCAGCAGATCCTGAACGGCATTGTTGAGCTTTTCCGGGTCGCCGCCCGTTCTCTTCTCCAGCTCCGTGGCCATGTAGTCGAGTGAATCCGCCATGATCGTGTTGAGCACGACCAAAGGGCCGGATACCGACTGGCTGGCCCCGACGGCACGAAATTCGAATTTGTTACCGGTGAAAGCAAACGGACTCGTCCCGTTGCGGTCGCCGGCATCCTTGGGAAAGGCAGGCAACGTATCCACGC
>CAZLHW010000049.1:0-2956 GCA_964559085.1 uncultured Acidobacteriota bacterium
AAAAAGGTCGTGAGACAAGGGGGCGGCAGCAATCTTTTGAGGGATTTGCCGTTACTGGAAAGAATTCTTAGGGAGGTGAGGCGCGCGATTCAAGTCCCATTAACCGCCAAAATCCGTTCGGGGTGGGACCGAAATTCGATAAACGCAATTGAGGTTTTAAAAATTGCCGAAGACTGCGGCGTCGAAGGACTTGCTATTCACGGTCGCACGCGCTGCGACCTCTTTTCCGGCAAAGCCGACTGGAACATTATCGCCCGTGTTAAGGAAAAGGCGCGGATCCCCATAATCGGCAATGGAGACGTCTTCACTCCGAAGGATGCCGAACGCATGTTTAAAGAAACCGGCGTTGACGGCATCATGCTGGGACGGGGCGTTCTCAGCAACCCCTGGCTTATCCGCCAGTGTTGGGATTACCTGAGCGGAGCCCCTGTCAAGACGATCAGCTTGGGCGAGAGGGCCGATTTTATGACAGAGTTTCTCCATCGCGCTTGCAGGGACGTTCCTCCTCCTGTTGCTTTGGGAAAAATGAAAAAAATTGGAGGATATCTCTCGAAGGGATTTCCCGGATCCACCCAGCTGAGAGCCCGGATGCATAGCGCGCGTACAGTGTCGGAATTTTTGGAAGTGGTTAGAGACTATGTGTTCTGCAAGGTGCTGATGGATCCGGAATAAGCCCGGCATTCTCCCGAATTTATGCTAAACCTTTGGCTTTTCTGCGCCAGCCGAATATAGCAGCAACTCCTATGCTCAAAACATAGAGCAACACCATCGGAGCGGTCCACATGAGCAGGTTAAACGCATCTCCCGTCGGAGACAGGATAGCTGCGAGTGCGACAATGGCGATAAAGGCAAATTTGAATTTTCTCCAGAGAAATCCGGCGGTAATCAATCCGAACATGGAAAGAAAAGCAGCAACAACCGGCATCTCAAAAATGATGCCGAATCCAAGGAGCATCATGTTCGTCATATCCAGATACTCGTTTATCATAATCATCGGAGTAAACGAGGATCCCAGCTGAATCAGAAACTGAAACGTCGGCGGCAGAACGATGTAATAGCAGAAAGCGGCGCCCGACAGAAAAAGGAGCATGGAGAAGAACAAAAACGGAACGACAAATCGCTTCTCCCTCTTATAAAGCCCCGGAGCGATAAATTTCCACACCTCATACAAAGTAAGGGGCAGCGTCAAAAAAATACCCGCCAGGAAGGCAACCTTCATATAAAGGATAAAGGGATCGGTCGGTTTCGTGAAAGCAAGCTTGGTGCCTTCAGGCAGGGAAGCCGTGAGCGGAATCGCTAGAAAATCATAAATCCGCTTGGCCAGAAACCAGCAGACAAGAAAACCGATGCCTATGTAGGCAACGATGTGAACCAGCCGTTTTCGGAGCTCGTCGAGGTGCTCCAGGAAGGACATTTTGGCGGATTCATTTTCCTGTTCGGAGTTCTCTTCGCGAGATTCCAGCTCCGGGGTAATCTTGCTCATTTAGTTTCTTGGGACCCTGAAGTATCTTTTGATTCCGCGGTGGGGTTGCTATCGCTGAGTATATCGGATGGCTGGATGGTGCTGTCTTTAATGATCTCGGATAGCGCCTCCTTTTCTTTATCGAGCCGAACCTCGTCCTCCCAGGTCTGCTTGAGTTCGTTAGAGGCTTTTTTAAATTCCGCCAAACCTTTCCCTATTGTTTTTCCGAGTTCGGGCAGCTTTCTTGGGCCGTATATTATGAGCGCAAGAACAAAAATAATAATGATTTCTTGCCTACCCAAAGAGCCCATACCATTACTCTCTTTCCCGGTGCATGGCGTTCATAAAATTGTGGCTAAAGTCTAGATTAGCAAAAACCGGAAGTCAAGCTAACCCGCTCCGGGTGCAAACGGGCGTAAGGGTCAGGGAACGGCTGATATACAGGTTTTATTCGAACCTCGGATTCCATCGCGCATTTGCTCGCGCTTGCTCGCTCCGATTAGGCCGTGATATACTCAACCAGCTGTATTTAGGACAGCCGGAGCCAACCCTTTATGAAGCAAAGATTTGCGGTTTTGATAACTTTCGTGATCCTTTCGTGTTCCGTCATGGGCGGCCTCCTGGGCGGCGGGCTTGCAGCGAAAGCAGCGCCTTCCGGTTCGACTTCGCCCAGTGATTTTCTAACGAACTTTACGGAAGCGCTCGATGTGATTCAGCAGAAATACGTGGATAATGTTGGCCCGGATAAGCTTGTCTATAGCGCTATTAAAGGAATGCTGCGGGCGCTGGATCCGCACTCGAGTTTTTTTGACCCCAAGGAATTCGCCCGCCTTCGAGAAGATCAGCATAGCAAGTATTTCGGACTCGGGATACGCGTTCGTCCGCTGCTGCGCGATCGCGGGCGGCATGTCATTGTGGATCCGCCTGCAATCGGCACTCCAGCTCAAAGAAAAGGATTGCGTGCGGGCGATGTTATTACGCGCATAGAGGGTGAGCCGATAGATGACTGGACTTCCGATGACGTTGTGAGTCATCTAAAGGGGCCCCGGGGTACGAGCGTTAACATTACAATTGAACGGCCCGGTATAAGGGATCCGTTGCAGTTTACAATTGAGCGAGACGAAATACCCTTAATAACGGTCCCGTACGCGTTCCATATACGTCCCGGAATCGGGTATATAAAGATTGACCGGTTTTCCGAGTCTACTTCGAATGAGCTGCGCGAAAAACTCAAAGAACTGGATAGCGACAATCTTACAGGCCTAATCCTTGATCTCCGGGATAATCCGGGCGGCCTGCTCAACCAGGCGATTGAAGTGTCGGACTTTTTCCTTCCCCGCGGAGAGCTTGTTGTGTCGACCAAAGGGCGGGCGGAAGGGTCCGCAAAAGCCTACCGTGCCCCGAGCGCTGAGAAGATCCGAACACCTGTCGTAGTGCTGATCAATCGCCATAGTGCCAGTGCCTCGGAAATTGTTGCAGGAGCTTTGCAGGATC
>CAZLHW010000049.1:2966-13683 GCA_964559085.1 uncultured Acidobacteriota bacterium
CGACCGGGCCCTGATTGTGGGGGAAACCAGCTTCGGTAAAGGCCTGGTGCAGTCCATTTTTAACCTGGAAAACGATACCGGGATGGCTCTCACTACCGCAAAATACTACACGCCAAGCGGCCGCCTGATACAGCGCGATTATTCCGGCTCCACCTTTGAATACATAATGAATACGAACGACCGAATTCCTGAGAACACCGACAAAAGGGAAACGCGCACCACAGACAGCGGTCGCAAAGTATTCGGAGGCGGCGGCATTACTCCGGATGTTATCGAAACAGCGCGGGAACTCAATAGGTTCGAAGCGCTTCTCGCTTCAAAAGACATCTTTTTCCAGTATGCCCGGCGCCTCACATCCGGACAGGTCCCGGCCGCAGGCAATTTCAAGATGCCGGGCGAAAACGAGGAAATAGGCGCTTCTGCCCAAAAGGCGCCGGAATCGATCCCTAACCTGGAAATAACCGATGCAATCCTTACGGACTTCAAGGCTTTTCTAAAGGAAAAAAATGTTGAATTTTCCGACGAGGATGTGCGGAATAATGTCGATTTCATAAAACGCCGCATCAAGCAGGAGGTATATACCTCCTCTTTCGGGCTTCAGGAGGGATTTAAAGCTGCCATTCAGGGCGATTCGCAGGTTTTGAAAGCTCTTGAGTTGATGCCTGAGGCGAAATTGCTTATGACATCGGGTCGAATAACGCCTGCGGCGGATAATAGGGCACGGTAAAGGGAAAGCATCGGTTTCTGCCGTGTCAAAATCGGATTGAAAACTAAAAACAGATATCCCGTATGGGTTTCTAGGGGAGTCACGTCGCGCAATACTCCCTCAGCGCTGAGAAACAAGATATCTGGCGATTATGCACAATCTTCGGTTAGCTAAGCGGATATTGGCGCTCTTTTGTTTTTATCTGAATGCAGCCTTTGCGGCAGGTGCTTTGGGTGCATCCCCGGAAGCCTCGGCGGCTGCCGCCTATCTTCCGGACAGCACCGGTATTCCGTCCGGTCTGCTTAGTCTCATGAATTCTTCGCGCGCCAAATACCTTGAAGGATCCAACCTCATAAAGGCCGGCGAAACCGAAAAAGCTCAGGAAGCATTCAATCAGGCGGTCGATATTGTGCTGCAATCCAATTGGGATGTGGCATCCACGCCGACGTTGCATCGATTTTTCCAGGACCTCATCCAGCGCATCCAGCAGGATGAATCAAGTTATCTGTTTCTGTCTTTGGAGCCCGAGGAAGAAGTCGAAAATGCGGCGGCGGATGAGCTGGAGAGCCTTGATTCCATCCCCATAACGATCGACACTGAACTGCGCGATGCTCTGGTTGCGGATCTAGCCAAGACCAAATATGAAATCCCGATTACAATAAACGAAATGGTATTGAAATCTCTTGATTTCTGGCTAAATCGCAAGCGAAAGGTGTTTGAAGACGGTTTGGTTCGCTCCGGACAATACCGGGCGATGATTGAAAAAATTTTTCGGGAGGAATCCATTCCGCTGGATCTTATGTATCTGGCTCAAGTGGAGAGTTTGTTCAAAACGCATGCTCTTTCGAAAGCCAAAGCGAAAGGAATATGGCAATTTGGAAAAGGGACGGCGGTTCGTTATGGGCTTAAGGTAACGCACGATATTGACGAGCGCTCGGATCCTGAAAAATCTACGCGAGCTGCCGCGCGCTACTTGAATGACCTTTACGGAATGTTTAAAGACTGGAATCTTGTGCTGGCAGCCTATAACTGGGGAGAAGGCAAGGTTAAACGTCTTATCGAATCAACCGGGATGAATGACTTCTGGCAGCTCGCGGATTCAAAAAAAAGCATGCCGAAGGAGACGAAAAACCATGTGCCGCTTATTCAAGCCAGTGTTATCCTCGGCAGGAATCCTGAAAAATACGGGCTCCCCACTCAATTGGATCCGCCGCTGCAATATGCGGAAGTGTCGGTTTCAAAACCCATCGATCTCCGGGCTGCCGCCAAGGTATTGCGAACGAGCCTCGATGAGCTGAAAAAGCTGAATCCTTCCCTTAGAGGACTTACAACGCCTGCCAACTACCCTAACTTCCAATTGAAAGTGCCTTTGGACAGCGCGCCTGAAGTTCAGGAGACGCTGGCGTCGCTCCCGCCCGCTAAGATTCGGGTTTTTAGGGACTCCGAATGCAGACACAAGGTGCGACGCGGCGAAACCCTCAGCGAAATTGCAAAGCGGTACAAGGTTACGGTCAACGATCTCAGGAAGGCAAATAATATGTCTTCCAAAGCTGTTCTCAAAACCGGGGTGCGACTTGCTCTCCCTTTTTGTGAAGATGCCAATGAGATGGCAACCCCTGAGCCTCCCGCAAAAAAATCCTCGGATGCTGTAGTAAAAAAATCCCTGGCAAAAAAATCGGAATCGGCGAAAGCAAAAAGGAGAAGCGCAAAAAAGGTCCCACTCGCCAAAAGCAGAATAAAGAGAATTCCATCAAAAGACGCTACAGCTTCCGTGAAGAAAGAGAAAAAGGGGAAGAGCGTTCTGGGACAAATTGCCGCAAAGTAGACGCAAATATAGAAATCTTCTTAACCCCTTCTACCTTCGATGGTGAGAAAACTGCCTTTGTATGCATCCCGGTATGGAGCGGCATCGACAATATAAAACTTGGAGTGGAAAGAACTTCGGGTTAGACTCCAGGTGCTGTTTTACTCTAATTTAAGGAGGCATCTATGAGTCCTGTCAAGATCATGCCTTGTCTGGATATTAAAGACGGGCGTGTCGTCAAGGGCATTCATTTTACCGATCTAAGAGATGCCGGGGATCCGGCAGGAAACGCTTCCTTTTATCAGCAAGAAGGTGCCGATGAACTGGCTATGCTGGATATTGCCGCAACGGTCGAGAACCGGAAGACGCGCCTGGAATGGGTGAGAAACGTGTCTTCTACTATAAGCATACCCTTAACGGTGGGAGGGGGAATTTCCGAGTTGGCTGATATTGAAATGCTTCTCGAGGCGGGAGCGGACAAGGTGTCCATGAATAGCGCGGCGGTGAAGCGTCCGGAATTGGTTCGTGAAGCGGCCAATAAATACGGGAAAGAATGCATAACGGTTGCTATTGACGCGCGCCGAAACCCTGCAATGAAGTCTGGGTTTGAGCTTGTAGTGTCCGGCGGCACAAAACCGGTAGGGAAGGATGCTGTGGAATGGGCGCGAGAATGTGAAAATCTTGGCGCCGGAATCATCCTCCCAACCAGTATGGACGGCGACGGGACCCAGGCGGGCTATGATTTGGAATTTACTCGCGCGATTGCCGACGCGGTAAAAGTGCCCGTTATTGCATCGGGCGGCGCCGGCAAACTTCAGGATTTTGCCGATGCCGTCACCCAGGGGAAGGCCAGTCTTTTATTGGCTGCTTCCGTCTTTCATTTCAGAATATTAAGCATCCGGCAGGTCAAAGAGTATCTGCGCGATCAGGGTATTGCTGTCCTACTATAAACGAGTTGCCGGGAGATTTGCGAATCCCTATTAAATGATGAACGGAGCCGCCTCGGGCGAAAGGACTCTTTTGGAGCTTGCGAAAGCGTTTTGGCTGAATGCACAGTCTCTTCCTTGAGCTCGCTTGGAATAGAGATGCCGATCCGGATGGTAATCGTTTACATTCAGATTGGAATCAAGTACCGTTTAACGGGCTATATTGACTGAGCTTGCAGTCCTGGAATCTCCTCTCCCACCCGGCAAAATTCCACGCCTGTTAGAAAAAGTCACCCATCTGATGCGAGGAAGGTTTCATGACTAGATTATTGCTCTGTGGTGTGTATAAACCGTTTGGAATAACAGATGAGACTTCTGAAGCACTCTGCACCATGGAGCTCCTTAATAACCAGGTGACAAGAGAACAGGGCATCCACTCACCGCGATCCAATAATCCGAGTTTCGGGCTTTATCTGTTGGCGGAAAACCTGAGAATTCCGGTCACTGTTTTGGATTTTCCTTCATGGGATGAATTCACAAAGGAGATATACAGGGGGAAGTACACCCATGTAGGGATTTCGTTTATCGTCCCGAACGTGTTAAAAGCAAAGCGTATGGCGGACTATATACGAAGGCATTCTCCTCGAACCAAAATTATACTTGGGGGGCATGGCAGCGCCATTCCGGAGCTTCAGGAGATTGTCGATTTTGATGATGTCTGCCATGGCGAAGGGGTCGCGTGGCTGCGGCGGTATTTTAACGAAGACATCAATCGCCCGATTACGCACCCTGTTGTTCCTTCCGCGATCAATGCCTACATTTACGGCGCGCCTTTATTAGGCAAAGCGGCAATCATTATCCCCGGGGTCGGCTGCCAAAATTCGTGCCGCTTCTGCTCCACATCGCACAAATTCGACCGGCAATACACCGCGTTTCTGCGTACGGGGCAGGATATATACGCAGCCTGCAAAAAGGCTGAGAACAGTCTGGGTGTCGAAGATTTCGGCTTGATGGATGAAAACTTCTGCAAGGATCCGCAGCGGGCGCGGGAACTCCTCGAGCTGATGGAGAGCAACTCTAAGGCTTACACGTTCAGTACCTTTTCATCCGCCGAAGCAATTACCAGACTTGGAACAGACTTTTTACTCCGCCTTGGAATTAACTTTATCTGGATCGGAGTTGAGTCCAGGGCAAATCTGTTTGAAAAAAACAAAGGGATCGATCTCCACAAGCTCATCATGGACCTTCAGGAACACGGAATTACGGTGCTGGCTTCCGCAATTCTTTTCCTTGAACACCACGATAAAGAGACAATCCATGAGGAGATTGATTGGGCCATCGGCTTGGAATCCGATCTTCTGCAATTTATGGAATTGGGTCCGCAGCCCGGCACTCGCCTTTATTGGGACTATGAGCAGGAAGGGAAAATGCTTGAGGGAATTCCTTGGTCAAAAAAGCACGGGCAGGATGAGATTTGGTTCCGCCATCCACATTTTACCCCTGCGGAAACCGCCGTTTATCTCCGCGATGCGTTTATCAAAAAGTATCGCATGCATGGACCGAGTGTCCTGAGCATGGCAAAAACCGCAATCAAGGGATTCCTCAAGGTCAGGGATGAAATCCAAAAGCGAGAGGCGCTCGGCTTGACATGGGATCCGGAAACCATGTTGTATGTCCAGGGGATGGGGCACGCCAAAGACACCTTCATGCAACTCCGCTTGGATGCCATGCGGCGGAATGCCCTTCGTTTCAGGCCCGCGCTCCACTGCATGATGAAATAAGCGCCCAGTGCCAAAGCGGATGAGAAATGCCTCGAGGTAATGGCGCTGTACAGGCATGCTTTTGGTCCCATGTCGTTTTCGGATCGAATAAAATCTTTTGCCGTCCGTCTCTATGCAATCCGCGAGAGTCGAAGGATAAAAAATGAAGGAGCCGTTATGCGGCAGCCGCCAACCAACCGTGTCACGTATCCGGACAGGACGGATACCCGCTATGCTGAAGATTATCTCCCGATCAGGACGGCCATCCCCACACAACCCGAAATGGAAACCGCTTCAAGGTAAGTGATTTCTGTTTTTAAATTGGTGTAATTTCCGTCTGTTTGGCTTACTCTGTTGAGAATCAACAATCCGGCCCGGCTTTCCTGCTATCAGCCGGACGGCGGCGGCACGTTTAGGCTTGGAGATGAAAGAGCGCCCTCGGACAGGTTTCCGGCTTCGAAAATACAGAGTTCTTAGTATCGGTTATCTCGGCGGTGAATTACTCCGCAGGGGAGGCGCCTCAAAGATGCTGCGGCAGCCGGATTATTAAGCAAGTGAGCCGGAAGGAGGAAATCCTATGGAGAAGACTATTCGTTTCCAGCTCAATCATCGTCCGGTCTCCATAACCGCAGACGATGAAAGGGCGCTCCTCTGGGTGCTGCGCACAGATCTGCAACTAACCGGAACCAAGTACGGCTGCGGGCGCGGCCATTGCGGAACATGCACCGTGCTCGTGAATGGAGAAGCCGTTCGTTCTTGTCGATATCCTCTCAAAAACGCGGAAGGCAAGGAGGTCGTGACCATAGAAGGGCTTGCGAAAAACGGAACGCTTCATCCGCTGCAGAAGGCTTTTATTCAGCACGGAGCCGTTCAATGCGGTTTTTGCACTCCTGGAATGATACTTCAAGCGCATAGCCTGCTTGCCAAACGTCCAAACCCCGGCCGCTCGGAAATCATCGAAAGCATGGAGTCGAACCTTTGCCGCTGCGGCACACATTTGCGGGTTAGTGAGGCGATTCAGGCCGCCGCATCCGAGATGAAAGGAGGCAAGCGATGAGGCGCAACGAGAATCTGCTGAAGCGCAGAGAGTTTATAAAATTGCTCGGACCCGGCCTCTATTTTCTCTTTTCGATTGAGGAAATGGTATTGGGGCAGCGGCCGCGCAGCACCCCGGGAAGCTATCCGGATGATTTCAATGCCTACTTGAAAATAGGCGAAGATAACAAAGTCACCTGTTACACAGGGAAAGTGGAGATGGGGCAGGGCATCATTGCTTCTTTGGCACAAATGCTCGCCGAGGAGCTGGAGGTTCACTACGAGTCCATAAGCATGGTTATGGGAGACACCGGTCTGTGTCCCTGGGACGCGGGAACCAATGGATCGCGCAGTATCAAATATTTCGGACCGGCATTGCGGGCCGCCGGTGCGGAGGCCCGCGAGGTGCTGAAACAAATGGCAGCGGATCTTCTTCGGTTGCCCGTCGATCGGCTGGTTGCTAAGAATGGAATAGTTTCCGACAGGCTGGATCCGCAAAAGAAAATCCCCTATGGATTGTTGGCTAAAGGGCAAGTGATTGAGAGGCGTCTTGAGAAAAAGCCTTCTCTAAAAGCTCCAGGAAATTTCTCAGTATGCGGGAAATCGTTGCCGCGGGCGGATTTTTTCGACAAGGTCACCGGCAAAGCGGAATTTGCCGGTGACATACGATTGCCTGGAATGCGCTATGGAAAAGTGCTCCGCCCCCCTGTACATGGAGCACGGCTCAAAGCCGTAGATCTTTCCGGTGCAAAAGCCATTCAAGATGCAATCGTTTTACAGGAGGGGGATTTTGTCGGCGTGGTGCATCCGCTCCCGGATGTGGCCGAGAAGGCGATTGCGCGTATCAAAGCGGAGTATGAACTCCCTGAAATACAAGTCGATGACCAGAACATTTATGAGAAGATTTTAAATACGCAGTCAAAAGACAATGTAGTGGAGCAGAAGGGCGATCTGGAAACCGGAAGAAAAATATCGGCTCATATTTTTGAAGAATCCTATTGCACACCCTATGTCGCCCATGCAGCCACGGAGACGCACAGCGCGGTTGCGGACGTCCGGAAAGACAGCGCAACCGTGTGGATAGGAACGCAACGACCCTTCGGCGCCAATGGTGAAATCGGCAAAGCCATAGGGCTTGCAGCGGATGCGGTCCGCGTCATTACTCCATATATCGGTGGGGGGTATGGAGGAAAAAGCCAGGTTGGTCAAGCAATTCAGGCGGCACGATTGTGTAAAATGGCGGGAGTCGCAGTGCAGGTTGTCTGGTCGCGGCAAGAGGAATTATTCTATGATACCTTCCCGGCGGCAGCTGGGGTTCAAATAAAATCCGGGCTCGATGATTCGGGGCGGATCAGTTACTGGGACTATCACGTGTTTTTTGCGGGAGATAGAAGCTCACAAAATATTTACGATGTGCCGCATCTGCGCACGGTCTCCATAGGGACAGGATTCGGCGGCGGCGGACCGCACCCTTTCCCAACCGGGGCTTGGCGAGGGCCGGGAAGCAACAGCAACATTTTCGCGCGCGAATCGCACATCGATTCCATGGCTGCAAAGGCGGGAATGGATCCCGTCGAATTCCGGCTTAAAAACCTGTCCGATAAACGAATGATACGAGTATTAAAAGCTGCCGCTGAAAGGTTCGCATGGAAGCCGTCCAAGGCTCCCAGCGGACGAGGGTGGGGTGCGGTTTGCCTGGATTATCTTGGAACCTATGTCGCTGCCATGGCCGAGATCCGCGTGGATAAGGCACGCGGTCACATTTTGGTTAAACGGATTGTTCTCGCGCAGGATATGGGTCCCGTCATCAATCCGGAAGGGGCGCGCATGCAGATTGAGGGCGCTGTCACCATGGGTCTGGGATACTGTCTGAGCGAGGAGATACACTTCAAAGGCGGTGAAATCAGGGATCTGGATTTTGGTTCTTATCAAATTCCTCGATTTTCCTGGGTGCCGAAGATTGAATCCGTCCTGGTTGAAAACCACGAGATCGATCCGTCCGGCTGCGGAGAACCGCCCATCGTTGGCATGGGCGCCTTGATAGCGAATGCTCTTTTTGATGCGACCGGGACTCGAATCCGGCTGCTGCCATTGACGCCGAAAAGAGTAAAGGAAAGCCTGGTGTGAATAAGGAGTGCGTGTCCTGGAATTGAATAGTGTCGTGTTCCGGGCGCTGCATGGGCAAACGCGGGGCGGCGCGACGCCGGAACCCTTTGGGTGCAAGCAGGGTGCGGGTCAATGTTCTATGATCGCCGTCCGTAATATCCACGCAATTCCGGAATTGCGCTGCATTGGACTGCTCCTCGCGACTTGATCCTGGCCGCAAATCCTCCAGCGCGCGGTCCTAAATCCGACACGCTAGGGAAAGGGCAGAGCTTTCGGCTGTTCCTTCTGATAACAAATGGGGTCATTCACGGAGTCATTCTGAAATTGCTTGAGCGTCTTAAACTCAGCGCCATACCAATGCTGGGATATTGGATTATGGCAATTGTCGGCCGATCGCTCCGGTGGAGAGTCGTTGGCTGGCATAACTTGGAAGAAACGCATGCATCCGGGAAAAGATGGATTCTAGCCTTCTGGCATGGCCGTATCTTCCTCGCCACATACTACTTTCGAAACCGTGGTATTGTCGTTTTAACCAGCCAGAACCGTGATGGCGAGTACATTGCGCGCGTTATTCAGCGATTCGGCTATGGAGTGGCGCGCGGGTCAAGCAATAGGGGAAGCCACCGCGCTCCGGTGGAGGCATTGCGGGCCATGAAAAATGGAAAAGATGTAGGATTGGCGCTGGACGGACCGCGCGGTCCCCGCTATGTCGCAAAAAGGGGCGCGGCCTACCTGGCTAAAAAGAGCGGTAATCCGGTAATTCCGTTCTGCCTGGCGGCGGAGAAAAAGTGGGTTGTCAAAAGCTGGGATCATTTTCAGATACCGAAGCCCTTTTCCCGGGTCGTTCTCCTTGTGGGGAATCCTATCTGTGTAAAAGCGGATGCGGACGAGGAAGAGATGCGGATATTTCAAGCGCAGATACAAAATTCGCTGGATGATCTGCGCGAGAGAAGCGACAGGTTTTGGGTTTCTGCACTCGAAGCGCGGTAAGGCGCACGGCCCGAATTCCGGAAGAGACTTTCCTGGGAGACGCAGTATGCGGCGAAGGATTCAGCGCTTGCCTCAAGGTCGCCGCGGAAATTTTTCAAATGGAGAAGGGCGCATTTTTTGATTTGAAATGGGTTAGGGCGCCCATCGCCTGCCGGGGCTCTGAAAGAGGATTCGGCCGTCCGCACTCATTCAGATGCTTTTTTGAAACGATAGATGAATTAAGGCAAGGATCGTGTGATGGAATCGCAGCGGAAATCGGCGAAATAGGGGAGGGCAAATACATGAATTGGATACGCCGGATATTTTTCACAAAGCTTGCTTTTTCCATCGGCAGTTTCTATGATTCATGTCTTTGTTATGAGCAAAAGCGGTAAATGGAGATATTGGCATTATGAAAAGGACGTTCCAACCAAACAACAGCAAACGCAAAAAAACCCACGGCTTCACCGAGCGGATGTCCACTAAGGGCGGCCGGTTGGTGCTCAAGCGAAGGCGCGCCAAAGGGCGCAAAAGGCTGACGGTGAGTGGCTAAAACCAGCTCTGAGAGATTTCCTCATGAAGTCCGTATTGTGAGGTCTTCGGATTACCGGATGCTCTATAAGCAGGCATAAAAGGTACATTCGGAAAGATTTACACTGTTCTGGCTGGAAAATAAAATCGGGCATCCTCGGCTTGGGTTAACCGTATCGAGAAAGGTCGGAAATGCGGTAGTCCGGAATCGGACCAAGCGCTTGTTCCGGGAAATTTTTCGAAAATGCCTCCATCAGATTCCCGGACAGGCGGACATTTTGATAAACGCCAAATCTGCTTGCGCTGACGCGAATTATTTTGAGCTGCAAAGGGAATTTCTTAATGCCGCCAAAAAAATTCGATCGAACGAAACAGTGGAGCAATCCGAGGATGAGAATGCGCCTCCAGGACGGGGTATCGCGCCTAATTAGGGTCTTCATACTGCGGGCTTTAAGTTGCTACAAAAGATACATATCTCCGTTTTTGCCGCCTGCTTGCCGCTTCGAACCGACATGCTCGGAATATATGTATCAGGCCATCCAAAAAAAGGGGATTCTGAAAGGGTCCCTTCTTGGAGTCAAGCGGCTATTGCGCTGTCATCCGTTTTGCGCCGGAGGATTTGATCCGGTCCCTTAGCGGGGCGCGGACAGACATACAAATTCAATGCCATGCTGTGTCCCCGGTCTAGATGCTGGATTTGAATTGCGGGGAAAAAAAAGCATTTAAACCCATTATGGAAAAACGCCTAATACTTGCCTTTGCACTTACAATTCTTGTCTTCATCGGCTTCCAGCACCTCCAGCAGAGAAGCATGGAAAAGGCCATGCCAACACAACCGACGGCTCAGACGACCGCGCAGAAAGCGGAAGACGGAGCGCGG
>CAZLHW010000050.1:0-13643 GCA_964559085.1 uncultured Acidobacteriota bacterium
TAAAGAGCTTAGAATCCGAATTGGAAAAATATAGTCATTGGTATAAGTAAGACAACTCAGGTGCGTCACTTGTGAAAGGAGTGTCGTTGTATGACCCAATGGAAGGATTTACTGGAAAAATATGGCAAGCCGACACGCTGGCCCTATCCCATCCTTTACGATCAGGAACAGGAAATCGAGGCCGATGTCCTGGTTATCGGCGGAGGCATCGCCGGCTGCTGGGCCGCGATCAGCGCCGCGAGAAACGGGGTGAAGGTGGCGCTTGTGGAAAAGGCGGACACCATCCGAAGCGGCGCAGGAGGCCCCGGCTGCGATCACTGGTGCGTGGCGCCCGCGAATCCCCACTCCAAGGTGGATCCCGATGACTGGGCAAAGCGGCTTGTAGCACATCCGGTCCATGCCGGCGATCCGCCGACCGAACCGCTGCCGGTTTCCTACGCCAACGGCATCGGAACCCAGATTCAATGCCGCGAGGATTGGGATACTTTATTGGAAATGGAGCAGATGGGCGGCAAGATCCGGGATACCGACGACGAATACGTGGGAGCCGAGGGCCGCTATGACGACAAGCTGATGTTTTCTCCGCGCATGAGCCCCGGCCATGCCACTGAAGTAACCATCCGCGTTTGGGGTTCAACCTTTAAACCCGCCTTGAAAAAAGAATGCCTGCAGCTTGGCGTGAAAATCTACGATCGCGTCATGGTTACCGCCCTTCTGACCGAAGGAGGCATCCAGGGCGCCCGAGTAATCGGAGCCATGGGATTCCACAACCGAACCGGGGAGTTCATGATCTTCAAATCAAAGGCTGCAATTCTGTCAACAGCCGGCAGCAATTCCCTCGCCTTCCTGAATACCGAATTGGCCGGGTATAACACGTTCCCCGGCTCAAGGACAAAGACCGGCGATGGCGTGGCCATGGCTTGGAGAGCGGGCGCGGAGCTTACGCTGATGGAGATGACCATGCCGCATGGCCTCGGCACCGGGCTCAAACATACCTGGTACGGCGGGGCCAGCGACGCCAGTTTCGAGAACATCCAGCAGGTCGACGCGAACGGCAAGAAACTGCCCTGGCCCCTGCAGGGATGGCCGGACGGCGGCGCCATGAGACCTTCTCCTGAAAACTGGCAAAAAATCATAAAAGGGGTCAACGACGGCACCTATGCATTGCCCTTCTTCGGCGATTTCCCCGCGATGCCGGAAGTCGAACGCAGGGTCACCTGGAAATTGATGCTGGGCGAAGAATCGACCACGCGGAATATCATCCAATCCTATGAAAAAGCAGGATTCGATCCGTCCAGGCACCTGCTGATGAACTACAGCCTAATCGAGGGGACCAGCCCCTCCAACTGGTTTACAGCGGCCGGCGGCGGGCTCGTCGTCGATTGGGATCTTAAATCCTCCCTCGAGGGTCTGTATATCGCTGGAGAATCCATGTTCTCCGCCGGCGACCACAGCTACGCCGCATCCACGGGACGGTATGCGGGAAGAAAAGCCGCAGCCTACGCCAAACAGACAGGCGAAGGGAAAGTATCCCGGGATCAGATCGAGCTGGAAAAAGCCCGCGTCTACGCTCCGATCCGTCGCAGCGACGGCATCGACTGGAAAGAACTGCATGCGGGGATTGCCCGCGCCCTGCAGTACTGGTGCAGCGAATACAAAACGGAATCAATGTTGCATATAGGCCTGGATTCCCTGAATGAAATTCAGGAGGTTTTTGTTCCACGGTTGCATGCTCTCGATCCGCACAAACTTATGCGCAGCATCGAAGATTTAAGCCTGCTCACGCATGCCCAGATCCTCATCCATGCATCCCTGGCGCGCAAAGCCAGCAGCCGCGCGCTGTTCTTCTTCAGAATCGATTATCCCGAAATCGATCCGCCCCAATGGAACAAATTCATTACGGTCAAACTGGAAAACAACAAGGTTAAAACGGGCGAACTGCCCCTGAACTACTATGGCGACATGAAAGCGAACTATGAAGCGCACAACAGGGATTACGCCGGAGTTTACAAGGGGAAATAAGGAGAGTGGCTATGCCTCATAAAGAAGTTTTTGCGCTACCCAACAGCATCAGCCCGGCGCATCCGGTGTTCTTCAATTCCGAACTCTGCACGGGCTGCAACCATTGCGTGGAAGTCTGCCAGGTGGATGTCTTCATTCCCAATCCGGAACCCAAAATGCCCCCCGTCATCCTGCACCCGGATGAATGCTGGTACTGCGGCTGCTGCGCGACGGATTGCCCCAACCAGGCCATCACCTTCAACTGGCCGATTCAGCAGCGGGCTTACTGGAAAGACAAGGCTACGGGAAAGGTCTGCCGAGATCTGGAATGAGCCTTCCACATCGGCAACTGGTAACGGCGCCGCGAAGACTCGAAGGACGCGAGAAAGCGCAAAGAAGAAATAAATTTCTTTTGGCGTTTTTTTCGCGCCCTCGGCGTCTTCGCGGTTTATTTCCAATCGAATCAGGAACGCGCGGCGTTGATGCGCTCAAAGATCAGGCGCTGCTCTTTATGAAAATCATGAACAACCCGGCTTTGATTGTCGAATAGCATCATGGTCCGCTTCCCGGATTCATAAGGATTCCATTGAGGCAATCCGCTATTCCTGCTGTTGGGATTTCCGCATCTCGCAAAAGAGATCCAGGCCTCGCTGATTTTTGCCGCCAGTCTTGAAGCCTCCGGGCCGCCGCCCGTCAGAGCCTCGCCGCCGTTTTCGACATTATCGAATACAAACGGCATTTCCAGGCCGTGAGGGCTGATGAGCTTTCCACCGAGAACAGGCGTTTCCCAGTCGAAGCGATAAAGATAGGCCGGCGCGCGCCCAAGGGCCGCTTTGCGCTCCGCAATAGTCACGGAACCGTGCCCCATCATGGAATAGCTCGCGATATTGAAAAAAATCGCCGAAGGCGACAGGTTGGGATTTTCGCGGCGATACAATTGGATCAACGCATCGGCTTCGGCGCCAACCATCCCCTCAAGCCGCTTCCTCATTCCCGCCTCATCCAGTGAAAACGCTTCTTTATCCGAAAGCATAAACACCGTCGCTTCGGTTTTATTCCATCCAACAATCACGGGAACATCCTCGGAGACGCGTGTTGCCGTCGGATGGAAGGGATGCGCGGGCAGGATTTCCGGATCAAGGACCGGGCTGAAGCCGCCGCTCATACCTCCGCCGGCCCCCTGTTTGGCAAGCTTTGCCTGCGTAGCATACAAAGCGGCCTGGATTTTCTCCGTGCTCATTATTTGAAGTTCCGGCAATCGCTTGGGATCCAGTCCCAGTTCCGAGCGCAGCATTTCAGCGGCTTTGGCCGCGGCGGCTCTTTCTCCCATTTTGAGGCTGGGGCCGCTCTCGATCACGGCGGCATGAAACAAACCTTTGGCCGGCGGGCTTGCCAGCAGCATGCAGACCTTGCCGCCCCCGCCGGATTCGCCGAAAATCATCACGCGCTTCGGGTCGCCGCCGAATCGCTCAATGTTGTCCCGCACCCATTCCAGCGCCGCAATAATATCCAGCTGCCCGGCGTTACCCGAGTGCGCAAATTCCGGCATGCCGAAATCTCCAAGATGCGTATAGCCGAAAACGTTCAGCCGATGATTGACACCTACCATCACCACGTCGCCGCGCCGCGCAAGATTGGTTCCGTCATACAGCAGGCTCGACGCCGAACCGCTGGCGTACCCGCCGCCATGCAGCCAGACCATGACCGGCCGCTTTTTGGCCGCGCCCACTCCGGGCGTCCACACGTTTAAAAAGAGGCAGTCTTCGCTTTCGGGCGGAGGCACACGATACCCGTCCGAACCGGTCAGGATTTTGCCGATCTCGCTCTCCGGCAAATCTGCACCCCGAGTCGACGGGTCGGTTTGCGGCGCGCTGTACCCATAGGAGGTTGCATCCCGCACGCCGGTCCATGGCTCCGGCTTCCGGGGAGGCAGGAATCGGTTTTTCCCCGCCGTCGACGCCCCGTAAC
Organism: uncultured Acidobacteriota bacterium; assembly: GCA_964559085.1. Classification (GTDB taxonomy): domain Bacteria; phylum Acidobacteriota; class UBA6911; order UBA6911; family UBA6911; genus UBA6911. The sequence goes on from CAZLHW010000050.1 coordinate 3,970, forward strand.
GGATTCCCCGGAAAGTGCAGATGCCGTCATTCAGATAGCCGCGCACCTTGCCGTACGCGGTCTCGACAACAGGAGCGTTGGCAGCCCACGCTGCAACGCTTGACAAGCCCGGGATGGAATAGGCCGCCGCCATCCCCCCTGCCGTCATGGCCGCGGTGCCGAGAAATTGCCGACGCCTCATCATCAACCGCTCTTTAACAAACATCGGATCCTGCCTCCTTCCTTCCATTAGGAATTCCCACTTCAGAGCCCCCGGTTCAAGCCGCCTTTTGTTCACGGATTATCCTGAACCGAAGTTGGTTTTAATATGTTAATCCGTAGCCGAAGGGGAACAGCGGATCATACCTCTCTTTGGGCCCGTTGATGTTCAGCGGAAGCTGATCCATCGATTTTGGCCAGGAGAAGGAAAGCTTTCCCGTCGGCTTATAGTCGCCGAAAAGAACATCGGCGACCCCCTGCCCCTCCGTGCCCGGAAGGAAACCGGCCAGGAGCGCATCGGCCTGAGCCAGCGCCTCGCCGAGAATCATCGGCCGGCCCGCGATTAAAATGACGACGACGGGGATTCCGGCTTTCTTCACATTGGCAATAGCAGCAAGGTCTTCCTTATCCAGCGACAGATCCGCGCGGTCGCCGATCCCTTCCGCGTAGGGCTGTTCTCCGACGACAACAACACCCAGGGAGGCCCCTTCGGCGCCCGTGCCGTCCCGCGAGAAGCCGACCTGAGTCTTGGGCGAAACGGCGGCTGTGATGGCTTCAAGAACCGTCGTGCCTCCGGATGTGACGTTGCCCGTCTTTCCCTGCCACAGAATTGTCCAGCCGCCGCACTGGTTTCCGATGTTGTCGGCGCTTTTGCCTGCAACATGGATGCGCGCACCTTGCTTGGAAATCGGCAGCGTCTTGTTTTCGTTTTTCAGAAGCACCATGGACTTGCGCACGGCTTCACGCGCCACGGCCCGATGCTCCGCGGATCCGAAAGAGGCATGCAATTTCCTGTCGGCAAGCGGGCTCCTGTTTCTGTCCATCAGGCCCATGGCGAACTTGACGCGGAGGATGCGCGTCACCGCATCGTCGATGCGCGCCATCGGCACGCGGCCTTCCTTGACAAGCTCCCTGAGCGTCTCAAAGAACCTGCGGTAGTTGGAGGGCTCCATCGCCATATCCATGCCGGCATTGATGGAAATCTCCACCGATGCCTTATAATCGTCCGGCCTGATCTGCCCGATCGCGTTGTAGTCGGAAATCAGGAAGCCTTCAAACCCCAGTTCTTCTTTCAGAATTTCAGTCAGAAGCCTTTTGCTGGCCGAGCATCGGACTCCGTTCCAGGTGCTGTAAGACGGCATAATGGAGCCGACGCCGGCCTTGATGGCGGCGATGTATCCCGGCAGATGAATGCGGCGCAGCGTCGCTTCATCCACATTCGTATCGCCCTGATCGAGCCAGAGCCGGGCATCCTTGGCTGCAGGCGCTCCAGCGCGCGGCGACGTGCTCGCCGTCGTGCCTCCGTCCCCCACGTAGTGCTTGGCGCACGCGAGTATCGAAAGCGGATCGTTCAGATTGCCCTGCAAACCGCGCACCGCGGCCTCTCCCAGAATCCGGACCAGCGCCGGATCTTCGGAAAACCCTTCATAGGTACGCCCCCAGCGGATGTCCTGCGGCGCGGCGACGCAGGGCGCAAAAGTCCACTGAATACCGGTCGCGCGCACTTCCTTCGCGGTAATGCGGCTGATGCGGGCGATCAGTTCCGGATCGCGCGTGCATCCCAGCGCGATATTGTGCGGAAATATCACGGCGCCCAGCACGTTGCTGTGTCCGTGCACCGCGTCCACGCCGTAGAGAACGGGAATGCCGAGCCGCGTCTTCATCGCCTCGGCCTGGACTCTGTCATACATCTCAGTCCAGGCCTCAAGGCTGTTCCCTTCCCTGGGATCCGAATCGCCGCCGCTGAGCACCGATCCGATAAAATATTTCTGCATGTCGCCCGCGTTGCTCAGAACGGGGCCCTGCTCGGGCTGCGTCATTTGTCCGATCTTCTCCTCGAGCGTCATTTTCGCCAGCAGTTCCTTAACCTGAGAATCATAGGCAGAGAGTTTTTTCGGCTCAGGAGAGACTAAAGCCAGCGGGAGGCTGAGCATCATGAAACAGACAAGCACAACCGGCACATAGGATCGCATAAAACGTCATTCCCCTTAGAGCCCCGGAGTCTTGGAGTCCTGGAGGCAAAACTCCAAGGATCCAGGAAATTTCATAGGATGCGGCTTCAATTCAGGATCGAAATGTAAGCCGATGCCAACAAACGGATCAAGCACAAATAATCCCGAATTCCTCGAGGCTGTCTTAAAAAATGTGTTCCAGCGCCTGGTAGTCGGAGTGCACCTTTTCCACGGCTTCTTTAATAACCTTTTCAGAAGCGGATTGAACACCCGAATCCAAAGCGGCAACCGCCTGCGACAGCTGCGCGCGCCTGCTCTGGAACTCGGGATCCTTGTCCTTTCTGCGCTCCGGCAATACCGCCTGATTCAGAGCATCCATCTTCTGCTTCAATTCCGCTGCGGATTTTCGAATCCGCGCCTGATCGAACTTCGGCAGGTAGTGGTGATAGAGCATGTAGAGGACCTCATGGAACGCGGCCAGTTCCGCGAGCGGCGGGCGGATCGTGCGCATGAGAAACTCGAAGCGGCCGTGCAGGACTTCGGCGGCCGCCATAAGCTTTACATCATCCTTCGCTGCTGCGGCGGCTTTGTAATCCGCACCCGCGGCCTGGAGATTGCGCACTCCCTCGTCCCATGCGGCTTTCTTATCCCGAAGAATGCCCGGCAGCTTTGCGGAGGCGACGGCGGCAATTCCTTTTTCGACGTCAGGCTGCAGCTTATAAAGCAGCGCCGTATTCTTTTTCGGCCAGGCTTCATGCCAGATTTTGTAGATCACTTCATGGAAAGCGCTGAGGGCCGGAACGCCGGCATCCGTTTCTCCGGGTTCCTGAGAATACGCAGCTATTCCCGTGAAATTCAGGGCCGCGAACAGAACAGCAATAATAAGTCGACGTTTCATACGGTTCCTTTCAACCTCAGGCGCGTGCGACCCGGCTCCCCGGGATCCGCAACAGTCGCCCTTTGTACTCATGTGTGCAAGCCAGGCTATCCGGCGCTGAAAGCGCAAAACAGAATAGTCCCTATTGCGTTCGTGCCGGAGCCGTGAGCATCTCTAAGGTGCGCGGCCCGGGTTATCGGCCACAAATCCCTCGGCCCTGAAGGGGGCGGCGCAGGCTGCGCTCGGCTCTTCGGCCTTGCGCTGCTCTGTGCCGCGCTTTCAGCGCGCTTCTTCCTTGGCACATGCCTTCAAATGTGGATGCAATCCCGGATCTCGACTTGGACCTGGGCGGTCTTCGTGTGCGCCGGAAGGAGGTCCGAGTCCAGGGCTAAATCCAAGTATAAACCCACTTTCGCTATATAGGCATGCTGCCGCATCGCGTATTCTCCCGGATCGCACCGAGGGAAAAATTACTTCAGCAGAAGAGCGTCCGGCATCCGGCCGAATGAGTAATAGCGGTGGCGAATGCCCTCAGGCGTAACCTCGCCCATACAGATACCCGATCCCTCTTCGCCGAAGGGCATGGCCACCGGGCCGCAGACCGTCATTTCAAGCTCTCCATCGTTACCGACCGAACTTTGATGGACATGCCCGGCAAAGACATATTTCACATTATATTGATGCAAGAGTTCCAAAACCGGCTTGCGGTGCTCCGGAGGAATATTCCCGAACTGCTCCGGCTCCTGCGCATTGTTCACAAAGTAAGGATGGTGCTGGAAAATCACCACATGTTTCGCATCCGACGCCTTCGCCTTTTCCAATTCCGATCGAAGCCAGGAAATCTGGTCCTTATGCTCGGACTCGATCTTTTGCGGCGCGTAAATAACCGTTGAGTTCAGCACAATTCCATAAACGGGGCCGGCGCGGAACGCGTAGAAATCGCGGCCGAAATTCCGCCGATAGGCAGCCAAGGTTTCAGGGGTGGGCTCGCGGCCGACATCATGGTTGCCGGCCACCAGGTAGACGGGAATGGAGGGATCGATTTTCCCCGCAATTCTTTTAAACTCGCGAATCTGCTCCACATCGCCCGGTTTGTTGACAAGATCGCCGAGGATAACGACAAATCCCGGCTTCAGCCTGTTCACCGTCGCCACGGCAAATTCAAAATTCGCCGTTTCCCGGATAAAATTTTTATCCGCCGCATACATGCCCAACTGGGTGTCTGCGAGCATCAGAAAATAAAAAGGCGAATCCTGCCCCGGGCCTGGAATAGCGAGAACGAAGAACAATGCAATCAGAATAAAAAATCTGCGTATCCTCATATGCCCCATAAAACACCTCATAGCGATAACCGGGCAGCCAGCACAAACGACCGTCCGGCTGTGTCTTTAATTTCGAGCGCTCCATTTTGCTGAACGATGTCGGCCACGGCGGCAAAGCCGTCGGGGACGCGGACGTAGAAAAGCAGGAATCGGGCGCGCACTTTGCCCTTTGCGGGCAGCCGGCGATAGGTCGGCACGCCAAACATCCGGTTTGCATCCACGGATTCGCGGCGGGAAACATCAAAGGGCTGCGTGGCAAATTCGATGCCGCGCGCGGCCTGCACATTTCCGGAAAAATGCATCCAGCTCATCAGCCAGGGAAAATCGGATCGGCGAAAAACATAGCCGAACAGTAATCGCTTATCCTTTCTGAAAGCGGTGACATAGCCAAGGCTCCCGGCAGGATCGATCCGGCAGGAGGCCGGGCCGTAGGAGGCATCCGCAGGCATCTCAAGCAGATTCGCGCTTTCGCCCTTGCGCAATGGCGCCAGGGGCCAGTCGAAATCCTTGAGCGGTTCGAGGCGGCCGGGCGCAGGCCCCGGCTTCTCGTCGCGCACGCGGCAGCGCGCTGCCGGCATGTTCACAACTGTTTGGCCCGGCGACAGGAAGGGAGGCCCGATAGTGGAATGCTCCGCCCAGGAGATCGGACGGTCGATTGCGAGCAAGCTGTCGATTTCCGTATCAATGCAGGCGACATTTTCACCGTCCACCATACGCACGGTTCGCACCACGAATTCCTGGGCCAGCGGCAGCTGGGCGGCCATCATGAAGGAAGCAACGGGTCCGACTTTGGTGGACTGGATGACCTCAAACCGGCAACCGCTTGCTTCTCCGCGAAAGGGATATCCGGCCTCATGTTCCTCATCCGAAGGAGCGTGGAAACCGTCCAGGCAAAGGAAATGGCCCATCGCCGAATCGACCTTCGCCGCAGGCCCGCCGGACAGGCGCGCGGCGCGTGCGGCATTCCACAAAGGGCTGAAGCGCTCCGGGTCATCGACGAGCACAATGTCGGCGATTGTCGAGCCTGAAAGGAGAACTGTCATCTCGAGTTTTCCGTTGGACAGCACAACAGCGGGATTTCCCTCGAAGTCGGTTATCTTTGCAAAAAGACTGCCGGCTGCCGCCAACAGAAATGCCAGTCCCCATCTCCTCATAGGTCTTTTTGATGAAGCCTCTTGTGTACACGCTCCGAAATCAAAATTACGGGGCTATGATCTACATTCTGGACCCCTGCGAGCATGAAATGTACTATGCCTCGAAAAGTGTAATGGGAAAGAGAGTGGCTGTCACCCGATTTCTCATGCGGAGACAAGGCGCTGTACTTAGCAAAGGAGATGGGAATGAACGTCGGATTTATCGGCCTGGGCATCATGGGAAAGCCGATGGCCCGCAATCTGATGAAAGCGGGTCATTCGCTGGTCGTTTATGACATCCTACCGGAAAGGATTCAGGAATTAACCTCGGCGGGTGCGATTCCGGGCAAGTCCGCAAAAGATGTTGCCGCACGCTCCGAAATCACCATCACGATGGTTCCCGACGGCCCCGAAGTCGAGGCCGCGGTTCTGGGCCCCGAGGGGGCGCTGGAAGGGGCGCGGGCCGGGTCGATCCTCGTGGATATGAGTTCCATCAGCCCGCTCGTCGCACAGAAGGTCGGAGCTGCGTGCGCGGCCAAAGGCGTCGGTTTTTTAGACGCGCCCGTCAGCGGCGGCGAACCAAAGGCCATTGACGGCACTCTGGCCATCATGGCCGGCGGCAGACAGGAAATCTTTGACAAGGCCTTGCCCTTATTCCAGGCCATGGGTTCCAGCGCCACATTAACCGGTCCGGTCGGCGCCGGAAACGTGACGAAGCTTGCCAATCAGATGATGGTCGCCGTCAACATCGCGGCCATGGGTGAAGCGCTGGTTCTGGCGACAAAGGCGGGATTGGATCCCGAGGTCGTCTTTAACGCCGTCAAGGGCGGATTGGCGGGAAGCGCGGTTTTGAATGCCAAAGCCCCGATGCTCATTGCGCGCAATTTCAAACCGGGATTCCGCATTCGCCTGCATCAGAAAGACCTGCGCAATGCGCTTGCGGCGGCGGAAGCCAGGAACCAACCCCTTCCATTCCCCACCCTCGCGCAACAGGGGCTGATGGCTCTGATGAACTCGGGACGCGGCGATCTGGATCATGCGGCCATCGCGACCTTCATCGAAGATATGGCGGGAACGGAAGTTCACAAGCCGGCTTGATTCCGGATCTCACGAGTTTGCCGGATTCCTTGGCGAGACCTTCGCATCCTGGTGTCTTCGCGTTTATGCGGTTAATATGGAACGGATCGCCGCGAGGGCGCTAAGAAGCGAAGGCCGCGCCGGGCGCTTTGGCATTTGGAAATACGGTCCCGGATACTCTATAGTTTATAAAAAGATAGTTTATAAAAGGAGGGTGATCCATGTCAGAGGCAATCGCAGGATTGAAACCGGAACGGCTCTGGAAGTATTTCGCCGAGATTTCACGCATTCCCCGGGGATCAAAAAATGAAGCGGCTATGACGCAGTATGTTCTGGATACCGCAAAAAGGTTTGGTTTGCAGGCAAAGGCCGATTCCTTCGGCAATGTGGCCGTGCGCAAACCGGCTACCGCAGGCAGGCAAAACGTCCGCTCGGTCGCGCTCCAGTCCCACCTCGACATGGTGAATGAGAAGAACAAAGACACGGTGCACGACTTCCTGAAGGATCCGATCGAGCTTGTGCGCAAGGGTAATTTTCTGATGGCCAACGGGACCACACTGGGCGCGGACAACGGCATCGGAGTGGCGACCTGCCTGGCGATCATGGAAGACGGCTCCCTGGAACACGGTCCGCTGGAATTTTTGTTCACCGTCGACGAGGAGACAGGCCTCACGGGAGCCAGCAACCTTTCCCCCGATATGCTGGAAAGCAGGGTGCTTATCAATCTGGATTCGGAGGAGGAAGGGGAGCTCTGCGTCGGTTGCGCGGGCGGCAAGGACACCCAGGGCGAATGGAACGTGCATTTGGACCCGGCGCCCGCAAGGCTCAAGGCAGTGCAGATTAAAGTGGCGGGTCTGAAGGGCGGCCATTCCGGCATTGAGATCGACAAAGGCCGCGGCAATGCCATTAAGATCATGAACCGGATTCTTCAGTCCCTCAGCTCTCTGGGCGCGCGCATCTCCAGCATTGATGGCGGGGACAAACATAACGCCATCCCGCGGGAATGCGAGGCGGTGGTGCTGCTCCCCGGCGGAAAGATCAAACAGGCGAAGCAGAATGTCGCGGATTTGTGCGCAACCATCAAGAGCGAGATTGCCACGGTGGACCCCGATCTTCGCATTGATCTGGTGGAGATGGATGCGAACACCCCCCGCCTGATTTTGAGAAAGGCCGAGCAGCATAAGCTTCTGCGCACCCTTGCGGCAATTCCCCATGGCGTTGCTAAAATGAGCGCCGATATACCGGGACTCGTGGAAACATCCACCAACCTTGCAGTCATTAAAACCCTGGATAACTCCGTCCGGATTGTGACCAGCCAGCGCAGCTCGGTCGCTTCAGAGATCGAGGAAATCGTGGACTCGGTTTCCGCGGTTCTGGAGCTTGGCGGGGCCGAGGTGACGCACACGCACGGCTATCCCGGCTGGAAGCCGAACATGGATTCCCTGATTCTGAAAATTTCAAAAGCTGCTTACCAGTCGCTTTACGGCAAAGAGCCGATCGTGAAAGCCATTCATGCGGGATTGGAATGCGGCGTTATCGGCGAGCGCATCCCCGGCATGGATATGGTGTCGTTCGGTCCGACCATGGAGGCGGTGCATTCTCCGGATGAGCGCGTGCATATCGACACCGTCGAAAAATTCTGGAATTTCCTCTTGCAGGTCCTAAAAAACGTGGAATAGGGATTTCCGACGGAATCATAGAATCCGGAATAACCGCAAAAGGCTCGAAGGACTCCATCAAAACGCCAAAATACATAATCTCACGGAGCTTCCCACCCTTCGGCGCTGATCCAGAAACTTTCGGTCCATGTGCCTTTGGCTGGAACCGTCTGCAGATCAGGATATTTGCCGGCGTGATTCAGGTTGATGCCATTGGTTATTCCGGTCATGGGCTCCACGCATATGAAATTGAATGTTTGTCCGGGGGGCGAGGCCGGTTCCCAGACGATGGCGACAGGATACTTGGGGCCGAAAAGAATCTGGATCTGTTTTCCCTCCGCTTCAATAAGGAATCGGGCGCGTCCTTTTTCGTCGCGCACCAGGTCGGTAAAGCCATCGTCCAGGGTGCGGGATTTGAGCGGCAGGGGATTGGGAAGATCCAGTGCCTTGAGTTCGCCGCTCGGCAGCCGTCGGCTGTCGGCAACGATGGCTTTGCGGGCGGGCAGGTGCAGCACCCACTGATCGCGGGGAATTCCGGGGATCTGAAAATAGGGGTGGTAGCCAATCACAAGAGGCATGGACTCGGTGCTCAGGTTGAGTACGGTGGTTTTGACTTCCAGCATGCCGCCCGCGAGGGTATAGGTCATCTCATACTCGTGGGCAAACGGCCATTGCGCCATCAGGTCCGGGTAGCGCCAGAATTCAAACCGGCTTGTCACGTGTGCGGATCCTTTGTCAGCCCCCATATCTGTGATTCGCCAGGGGGTAGAGGCCGGCAGCAATCCATGGAGCGGAAGCCCGTTGCCGTCTTTGCGGTAATTACGCAAAGTTGGATCCAGAAGATAGCGCTTGCCGTTGGCCCAGAACGCCTCGCTGTCGAGGCGGTTTGCCCAGGGGGCAATAAAAGGGATGCCGGTCTGTGTCGGATTTCTTTGGAAATCGGCAAGAGTCCTCTCGGGGAAAACGAGGATGTTTTTGCCGTGAACTTTCATTTCGGAGGCTATGTTTCCCAGGGACGGTAGGATGGAAACCTCGATGGCGTGGGCGGCATCGGTCAGTCGAACCACGGGAACGCCGTCGATGGAAACCTCCAGCGCTTTGTAAGGGGATTCAGCAGGAGCGGGCAACGCAACTGTCCCCGAACCAAGCAACGCGACTGTCCCCGAAAGAGAAAGCCCCAGGAAAACCAGGACAGCCATTTTATACAGCCTGGAAAATTCCAGTACACCCAAGCTATTACCCAATCCGTGAAGTCTGGAATCTTTCATGCGCGGCATTATACATCCTCATTGGGAGCATGCAAATCTGGATACTTTGAGGCGGGGTGGGATTCTATGCTGCAGGTGCACAGTGAAGAGAGCTATTGCGTAAGACACCAGAAATGAAAGAACTGCGGATGCATTTGTAGTGCCGACCTTTGGGGATGCTTTCCAATAAAACCAACAACTTACGGGCGC
>CAZLHW010000051.1:0-13306 GCA_964559085.1 uncultured Acidobacteriota bacterium
GAAACCGAGTCTTCGATGCCAACAGTTTCTTCAACAACAGATCCGGGCTGGAAACACCGCAGAATATACCGAATCAGATCGGCGGCAATCTGGGGGGACCTGCTCTCAAAGACCGGCTTTTCTTTTTCTTCAATTATGAAGGAACCCGCATCCGCAAAGGTGTTACAAGATTGGGCAACGTGCCGATGCCCAACGAACGCATCGGTGATTTTTCTTCCGCGGCTGCGGCGGCTAATCGTCTTACATACAGCAAAATTTATGACCGCGTTGGGGATTGTAGAGCCAAAATGCCCTCCGCCTTCAATTCGGACGGATCATTCATCAACAACATAATCCCGGCAGAGTGCCTTGATCCATTAGCTCAAAAAATTATGGATCTGTTGCCTGCCGCCACCCTCCCCCCGTCGAACGGCCCCCTGAACAGCAGCAACTTTATTCGCGCTCCCGGAATTATGGACGATACAGACAGCATCACTTCGCGTGTGGATTGGAAGCCTACATCGCTGGACAGCGTCTTTGTTCGCTACAGCAATGTGGATCGCTACCGTTATATTCCGGGAATTTTTGGCGGGATCCTTGACGGCACCTATTCTTCTGCAAACGGACGATTGAGCATGAAAAGCCATTCGGCTGCGATCGGATGGACCCGGACCATCAACGCTAAAATGGTCAACGAGTTTCGAATCGGGTGGGGGCGCAATAATTCGTCGGGGACGCAGGATCCGTTTGGGCTGAACACGCTCAGAGAGTTTGGCATCCGCGGAGTCCAGGATTCCCCAATATACAGCGGAGGCATTTCATCCATCGACATCTCCGCCAAAGGAGGGACACAAACAATCGGCGGGCAATCGGGATTCAACCGCATCGGTTCTTCGCACTTTATGCCCAAGTTTCAGAAAACGAACCAATTCCAATGGGCCGATACTTTCAGTCTTTCGTTTGACAGGCATTTTCTGAGATTCGGAGCGGACATTCGCGCCCCAATGCGTAACATATATCTCGACATACCGGCATTGCGCGGGCAATTAACATTTGACGGCAACCGCACGGGCATCGGGCTCGCCGATTTTCTGCTCGGATACCCTTCGCAGCAGCAGTTGACAAATCTGGTCCAGGTGGACCAGCGCCTGGAAATGTATTCGTTTTTCTTCCAAGATGACTGGAGAGTCGGCTCGAAACTGACCGTGAATCTTGGAATCCGGTGGGACTTTATTGGTTGGCCTTACGAGGCATCGGACCGGATGACGAATTTCGATGTAACAACCGGCGAGGTATTCACGCCCAAGAATTCCTCGTTTGGACGGAGTCTGGTAAAGTCCGATAAAAACAACCTGGCCCCGCGCGCGGGGATCGCCTATCAGATTACACCGAAAACAGTAGTGCGCGCCGGTTATGGCCGTTTTTTCACAGGCTTCGAACGCAACGGCAGCGAAGACCAGTTGGCTCTCAACATGCCCTGGCTGGTCAATAACGTGGTGACCGCTGCGTCCACAAACCAGACGGCAAACAATATGCGTCTCGCCACGGGTTTTAATTTGTCGCTGGACCCGAACGAAATTATGAGCGATCCGAACAAGGTTGCCTTGGTCCGAATTCGTGCTGTGGATCCCAATTCTGTGACCTCCACAGTCGATCAATGGAATTTTGGCATTCAACGCGCGCTCCCCGGCAATATAGTGCTGACCCTGGATTATGTCGGAACGAAAGGAACGCATCTTTCCACATTCGTCAATCTCAATCAGCCGTATTTTAATGAAAACGGCACAGTTATGAATGTTCTTGGAGCCGACGGAAAGTATTCACCCCTCTTGCCTTATCCCAGGCTCGGTCCGATTTCATACCGCCAAAACAACGGCAATTCGACATACCATGGAATGGAAATCTCTGTTGAAAGGCGGTATGCCAAGGGGCTGGCTTTCCAGGGTGCCTACACGTTTTCAAAAGCAATCGACGAATCGCAGGAACACCTGACGGCCCTGGGAAGCAGCGTTTTCACCCAGAACCCGCGCAACGTTCTGAAAGAGCGTCGAGGGCCGAGCGATTTCGATGCCAAGCACAGGTTCGTATTCAGTTCTATCTATGAACTCCCCTTCGGTTCCGGCCGCAGCTATCTCACCGGGGGCGCTCTATCCCATATCCTTGGCGGCTGGCGTAAAAGCGGCGGGGGAAATCTGCGTTCCGGCTTGCCCTTTTCAGTAAGAGCCAGTTCGAACGACACGCTTCTTGGCGGCCCTCGCGGCGGCGGGCTGGTGAATGCCTCTGCCAACTGCCTTCGGGACGGATCTCTCGCCGGCAAAAGCAGCCAGACCATTGATCGTTGGTTTGATACCAGCGCCTATGCAATACCCACGGCGCCGAATCCCACCAAATTGGATGGCAGCGGCAAGCCGGTTGTTGAGGGGTGCCTCGGGAATTGCGGCCGCAATACGCTGCGCGGCCCGGACTATATCAATTTTGACTTTTCGTTGGGCCGGTCTTTCAACTACTTTGGCGAAGGACGCAGTCTGGATTTTCGTTGGGAAATGTTCAATGTGTTTAATACGCCTCAGTTCGGGCTTCCGGAAAGGAACATTTCAAGCAACTCTGCAGGCCGTATTACAAGGCTGGCAGGCGATTCCCGGTTAATGCAGTTTGGATTGAGGCTTATCTTCTAAATCATCGTGGAAAAGGGGGGCTGCGTCCCCCCTTTTTTTCGGGGAGACACGGATATGCTTCGGGATGCGAATAGAAAAGCGCCACCGCTCCTCAAGGCTATTGTTCCGGTTTGTTTAATCCTGGCGGTCGTGATGGCACCGGCGGGCGGTCTTGTTACCGGCGAATCCGGCGCTCCCGCTGCGGCCGCGATATCATTCTCCGCGGTTTCGATGGAAAATTCTTATCTTGATGTTCCTTCAGCAATAAGGAACATGTACCATCCGCAACGGTTTCCCGACATTTATATACTCGCCCGGCCCTACTGCCTCTTTACCAGCAGGACCGAATACCAAAAAATTTCCAAAGGCCAAAAACCCGAAACAGTCGCAGGGCATGGATCCTGCTGGAATTATGACGCAGACGTTCCTATCATCTTCTATGGCAAGGGAATAAAAGAGGGATATCTCGGCGGAACCGCTAATCTCACCGATATCGCCCCGACTCTGGCGTATCTCGCAGGAGTTCAGTCTCCCGCTGCGGCAACGGGAAGGGTATTGCATGAAATCCTGCGACCCGAAGCGGCCGGATGGAATAGCGCAGAACGACCCAAGGTACTCGTGCTATTCAGCCTGGACCAGTGCCGGAGGGAATATCTGAGCGTTTATTCGAATGCCTTTTCATTCCTCGTAGCCCACATTATCCCCAAAGGAGCCTCTTTCGCACAGGGGCGTGTACCGAACGCCAAAACCGAAACAGCCGTGTCTCATGCTTCTGTGGGCACCGGAACCATCGCCGGATTGCATGGAATCGTAGGCAACAACATAATGCAGACGGACAACAGCTATCCACTTGCGATCGATGACGGCAATGCAGGTCCCCATTACGGCTATGGGGATCTCAGCCCGCGCAATCTGCTGGTTCCCACTCTGGCGGACGAAATGGATCTCCGCTATGGCAACGAGAGCATCATCCTCTGCTCCTCCAGCTACGGCCGCGCGGCTATAGGGATCGCCGGCCACGGCGCTTCCTGGAAGGCTAAGGACTTCACCGGTACCGGCGCCGACAAAGACATCGTATTTGTAACCAACTGGCGTTCAGGAGCGCCCTATACCAATACCGATTATTTTGAGCTCCCGGATTATCTGGATGCGCGCATAAATCCCGACGTAACTGTGCGGCGGTGGCTCCAAAAATATTACGGCATAGACATCGAGACGGCCTCGTGGTCGCACAATTTGAAGATCACGGACAAAAGCCCCTATGCAGTCGGCGAAAAAACCATAGGACATACATCCGCCGCTTTCCCCTGGGGCCAAACATACAATTTTAATCATCCGATAATAAAACAAGGCGAGCCTGAACCGGACAAGCTTCAAAGATACCAGGACTATGTGCCGGGAAGCACCGTCCTATCCGATAAATATAGCGAAACGGTTAAAACTCCATTTTTCGATTTGTGGAATTTCGACCTTAATCTCATCGCAATGGAGAAAGAGAAAGTAGGCCGCGACAACGTTCCCGACCTTGTTTTTTTCCATTTGAAGAGTCTCGATTCCATCGGCCACAAGTTCGGCATTTATTCCGGTGAGCTATTCAACTACATGTTTTTTGCCGGATATTTAATCGAGAAAGTCATTCGGTGGCTCGATGCCAACGTTGGTGCCGGGAATTATACGGCCGTTTTTTTCGGCGATCATGGAGCCGCGCAGGTAACCGGCGATGGCCAATGGGTTGTTCGTGAAGATGTTCAGGAAGCCCTCGAATCTCGATTCGGCAACGCCATAGTAAGGCGAATGGAAGGCGACCAGCTTTGGTTGAATCAGGAAGCAGTTCAAAAAAGCGGTGCATCGCATGAAACCATCGCCCGGTGGATGGAGTCCCATTTTCCCTGGGTGGTTCGCGCCTTTACAAAAGGTGAAGTAAGGACCGCAGGTACGCGCAGATGATAAGGATTGCCGACAGGAGCATGAAATGAAAACAAACACAGAAATGGAAACCAAGCTTCGATTTTTTCAAAAAGGCTTCTATGAATTTTGGGTTCTGTCATTTCTATTCATTTCACTGGGATATTGCGCGGCCGCTCTCGCCGGGGACTTAGACCGCTTCGCAGGCTTGGAAGGAACTCTCAGTATCGCAGGAGGCACCGCTCATATTCCAGTTATGAATGATGCTGCTAAAGCCATCATGACGGCTTATCCGAAAATCCGGATAATTGTGGAGGGCGGGGGATCCGGCGTCGGCGTGCAGAAAGTCGGAACGGGCCTGGTAGACATAGGCAATACAGGCCGCGATCTATCCGCCGAGGAAATCAGCAAATACGGCCTCGGTTCTTTCCCTTTTGCTTTGGATGGAGTCGCCGTTGTCGTTCATCCCGGCAATCCGATCAGCGGACTTACCGCGCGCCAGATCCGGGAAATTTTTTCGGGAACGATTACCAATTGGAGCATGGTAGGAGGCCGTGAAGGAACCATTCATCTTTTTACCAGAGACGAGGCAAGCGGGACGCGGGAAGTCTTTTGGGAAAAACTCCTAAACAAGGGGTTGATTGATTCCGGGGCGAATGTTGTGCCTTCCAACGGTGCAATGAAAGTGGCAGTTGCTCAGGATATAAACGCCATCGGTTATATCGGCATCGGCCATGTGGATCAGACCGTCAAAGCCCTGAAAGTGGACAATATCGCGGCTACCCAGGAAAACGCCAGGAGCGGATCCTATGCCGTAGTCCGCAAACTCTATATGAATACCCGAGGAAATCCGCGTGGACTCGCAAAAGCTTTTATTGAATATATAATGAGTCCGGAAGGATCCCATTTCATTCAGAAACACGGCTACATGCTCCTTCAAAAGTAAGAGATCTCGATAGCGGGAAATCCGGCGATGGAATCATGAAGCTCCTGAGAAAACGGTCAGAAAAATGCATCCCATGGGTCTTAGGAGCAGCCGCCGCGGTCTCCGCTGCGGCAATAATTGGAATCCTGGCGCTTCTGGTGGTTTTTTGTCTTCCGCTGTTCTCCTCAGGCCGCCTGATGGAAATTCTGAGCATGCAATGGCAGCCTGCTCGCGAAAAATTCGGTATTCTTCCAATGTGCGCGGCATCGCTGGCGCTTGCGTTGCTTTCACTCGGCCTTTCCCTGACTCTGGCGGTTGGGATCTGTCTATTATTGCAGATTTTAAGAAACCGCCTCCTGGCGCGCTTCTTTCTGGCCCTGATACGCTTTATGACCGGCATACCGACGGTCGTCTATGGCTTTGTATCGGTTTTTTTGCTGGTCCCGAAACTCAGAGAATGGTTTTCAGCCGGAAGCGGTTTTTCCCTGTTGGCTGCCGCTCTTGTACTGAGCATCCTCCTGTTGCCTACGATCGTTCTGGTAATTCATTCAAGAATGGAACAGGCAGATCCCATGCTGCGGCTCCTTGCGGAAACCATGGGATTCACCCCGATCCAGCACGTACGCCATATTCTCTTGCCGTCGATCTCCCATAGCCTGATCGCAGCCGCCGTGCTTGGGTTCGGAAGGGCCATGGGAGACACAATGATTTCGCTAATGCTGGCCGGCAATGCACCAAACTTTCCCGATTCCGTTTTCGTATCCGTGCGCACGCTTACGGCTCACATAGCTCTTGTTGTCGCCACTGACAGCCAGAGCATGGCTTACCAATCCATTTTTGCTGCTGGACTGACGCTTTTTTCTCTTACAGGCATGATTGCCCTGTTAATCCGTAAATCGGGCAATCCGCAGAAGGAGAGAGGTTTTGATAAGAGGCTCTGATCGCATTCTGACCGGATTCGCCTGGCTCTCCGGGGGCATTGTTGTGATAGTTGTGCTGGGCATGATCAGCTTCTTGATTTATCGGGGCGCACAGACCATCAACGGAACTCTTCTGTTTGGCGACACCTATTGGATGGATGCCCTATTGGGGAGGAAGCCCGTTTTCAACGGCATTTGGCCCGCGGTCGTTGGTACTTTTCTTCTTGTCACGTTATCCGCGTCCCTTGCAATTCCCATCGGAGTTGCAAGCGGCATTTATTTGCAACAATATGCGCCCAGGAGAGTGCGAGCATCTCTTGATTTCCTCGTGGATCTACTGTCGGGCACTCCGTCGATTGTGATGGGGCTTTTTGGATTTACTCTGATTCTGGCCCTTCGCAAGACTCTTTTTCCGGAAGCGCGCCCTTCCCTCCTGCTGGCGGCCGGTTGCATCGCGCTGCTCGTTCTACCCTATATCATACGCACCACTCAAAGCGCCTTCGAGGGCATTCCCGAGCATTTTCGGCTGGTGGGGCACACTTTCGGGCTAACGAAATGGAGTAATATCCGGCATACGCTTCTCCCCCTGGCCAGTCGTGGCATTCTAAGCGGCGTCACCCTGGCTATCGGTCGTGCGGCGGAAGATACCGCCATCATCCTTCTAGCAGGCGTTGCTGCTCATGCCGGAATCCCGCGCACTTACTCGGACAAATTTGAAGCTCTCCCGTTCCGGATTTACTATCTGGCAGCAGAACACCAGGACCAGGGGCAATTGGATCAGGCCTTTGGAACAGCCCTCCTTCTTCTATGCCTCACTAGTCTTCTTTTGTTCTTCTCAGTCTCATTGCAGAAAAACCTTGAAAAACGATGGAACCTCCAGTGACCCGGACTGAAAGCTCAGAAATTGTCGTCGAGAAGCTCTCGGTGGAGTTTTCCGGCAGGGCGGTATTGAAGGACATCAGTTTTTCAACGCGCTCAGGCGAAATAACTGTAATCATGGGACCGTCCGGATCCGGCAAGTCCACGCTTCTGCGCGCGATCAATCGTTTGAATGAGGTCTTCCCGGACTGCCGCACTCAAGGGGCAGTTTATATACGTCTGGGGGGCATCCGCCTTGATATCTATCGAGACTCCATTCCACTGCCGGATCTCCGTCGTCGCTTGGGCATGCTATTTCAGCTCCCGACGGTGCTTCCTTTTTCCATTGAGAAAAACCTCAGCATGCCGCTGCGGGTCGTAATGGGCATGAAGGGCGCCGATTTACGCAAACGCATGGAATGGGCGCTGAAGCAAGTTGTTCTTTGGGAAGAGGTCAAATCACGCCTTCAGGACCCCGGATCCACACTCTCCGGCGGGCAAAAGCAGCGTCTTTGCCTTGCTCGGGTTTTGTGTTTGGAGCCTGATGCCCTATTGCTGGATGAACCGACCGCATCTCTGGATTTCAAGGCCGCAGCCTCCATTGAAACGCTTCTGTTGGAATTAAAAAAGATGTATCCGATTCTGGCAGTGACACATAGCCTGAGCCAGGCGCAGCGCATAGCGGACAGGGTACTTGTACTTCGGGAAGGGCGGATCGTGCAGACCCTGACAAGAAACCAGATGGAGGATCCCACCATGCTGCAAGAGCTATTGGCCGTTGCTTTTTAGCACATTTATAGCAAATGCTTCTGCAGGTGCAGGCTTGCCATCGCAGAAACAGCAAAAGCTGAGTGGGTTTCAGCGTGCCAGAGAAATTCACTTCCAGGAGACGCTCCTAGCGGCATCAACACAACCCCGGATCCCGAAGTTGAGGCGCACCGATTGCGCCGAACCGTTTTGCATGAGGCAGAACCTTCGGCGCGAGGCGCGCGCGGCCGTTGCGCCGGATGCCGATAAGGCGGCGCCGCTCTGCCGCACAGCTCCGGCGTTCCGGGCACCGGCACAAACGCCGCCTGGACTGTTCTGCATTGCACTTTCAGCGCTGAATTGCCTGGCGTGACGCCGACGCCTTCGGAGCTTTCCTTGACGGCAGCTGCTTCCCCAGGGCTTCAGAGCCTCGTGCCGGTCAGCCCTTGAACCCTGGGCGATTATGACGCCCTGCTTTTGGTTTGGAACAGGTATCGAGTCGGCATGAGGATGCCGAAAATACGCGAATAAGGGTAAGAGTAAAAACGAAACAAAGAGAGGGCCACCCTTTTCGACATCGTTCCTTATCTGCTTTTCAAAGACGGAATGCTTTAGGATTCCTATTTTTTTTCAGTGACAATAATCGCCGTCACGTCCCGGACGTCCTCGCCGATATAGGGCCGCTGAACCTTGACCCAGAATTTGGACGCGGACAATTCCTTTGCACCGTCAAAGATGAAATAGGCTTCCCACAGGTCATAGCCTTCATGCTTTTTCGGCTTGCCGGCGGTACCGGAGGACCGGGGCATGGGGTATTCCTTTGCGATTGCCTTATAAAAAGCGGAAACCTTGGAAAAAGAATCCGCGGTTGTGTAAATCGTTGATCGCACATTTGTCATTTTGGCTGCTGCGGCCATCTCCTGCGATTCCCTGGTAGCCTGCTGATCAAGCGATGCGCCTGGATAGAGCTTCCACTCGACTGCAAATGAAAACGAGGCGCAGAATGCCAAAACAAGCATGCCGGTAGCCAGCTTATGCTGTCTTTTCATGTAACGTTCCATGAGAACCTCCATAAAAACATTCTGAATTCCTGATTATTTTTTCTGAACGCCCTTGCATGGTTTTAATAAGCAGCCTGCCGGTTATGGAATTGTCGGGCCGCCGAATCCCACACTTCAGGCAAACCGGATCGCGCAAACCACAAATCAAATTTTTCGAAATCACGGAGATTTTATCGCAAGCATGCAAGGTTTGAATAAAGATTTATGAATTTAGCACTCCAGGCATCAGCACCGGCAATAACCCAGTCGCCGTCTTAAAGACCTGCCCGTTCCTCCTTTTTCCCCAAAATTCTTGTTAACGCCGGCCGCAAGAATCACCACGGTCACAGCGGGGCACCGTCAGCGGTCCGGCGCCGCGCGCGTAAAGGCAATGCAACCTCCCCAATGGCCTCCCATAAGGCGGAGGAGAAGATTTTTGGATTCTTTCCGCTTGACAATAGGGCAATCCAAGCCTATTTTGCGCTTGGATTTCCACCCCATGCAAATGGGATTTGGAATTCGGAATGGATCCTCGGCGGGCGAGGCTCCCGTGTACAAAACGCCACTGCCCAAATGCCTCCCAGAGATGCAGGCTAAGGGTCCGACAGAGACTCCCGGATTAAGGGCTTTTCTAAGGTGGCTGAGACGAAGCGCCTCTCCGGTTGCGCAGTGCTGAAGCATGGGCCAGTGGGAAATCCGGCTGAACGGATACCGGTTCCAAGCCTGTTCTCCGCTGCAGAGGAGGGAGGTTTCCTCCCTGCTCTATGTCGCTTTCAGAAACAGAATATGAGATCAAAAGAGGACCCGCCTCCCTGTAGAGGCGCTTTTTGGAAATTGCTGCGGAAGACCTGCATGTGATCCGACTGGGCCCCTCTCGATCCTCGCTTGCCTCGTCTCCGCACATCTTGTAATGGCGAATTGACGAGGAATAGCCCGTTCTCACCGCTTCAGCTACATACTCGTCATGCATTAACATCGGGATTCATTAAAGTGATCAAGGTCATGAAACCTTTTCGATTCAGTCCGGCTATCCCATGGACATCCAGGTTTGCTGTCGCCGACGCATTGATTCTTCTTGCGCTTCTATCTTTGCTCTATTTAGGAATCCGGATTTCCATTCATGCGCCGGCTGTAATCACCGGCCCGACTATTTCGCTATCTTTCGGGGCTCTCCCCTGGTACACCATGCTTTCTGTCGGCCGCATGCTGGCTGCCTACCTTCTATCCCTGCTTTTTACTCTCATTTACGGCTATATTGCGGCTCGCAACAAAACAGCGGAAAAAGTCTTAATGCCGGTTTTGGATGTGTTGCAGAGCGTTCCAATTCTATCTTTCCTGCCTGTTGTGCTGTTAAGCCTGAGCGCTGTTCTTCCGGAAAATCTGTCGGCAGAATTGGCGGCGATCATTCTCATTTTTACCTCGCAGGCATGGAATATGACCTACAGTTTTTTCCAGTCGGTCACCACGGTTCCGCAGGAACTTCGCGAAGCCGCGGCCATTTTCAGGCTGAACCCATGGTTGCGGTTCAGAAAAGTCGAGCTGCCCTTCTCGGCCATCGGTCTGATTTGGAACAGCATGATGAGTTGGGCCGGCGGCTGGTTTTTTCTGATGGCCTCGGAGATTTTCACAGTCGGCTCCCGCGATTTCAGATTGCCCGGAATTGGAGCGTACCTGCAGACCGCCGCAAGCGCAGGCAACATTCAAGCTGTTGCCGCAGGCATTGTCATGCTGGCGCTAACCATCATTTTATTGGATCAGCTGATATGGCGGCCCATTCTCTGCTGGGCGGAAAAATTCAAGCTGGAGATGGTGGCGCGGGAAGAAGCACCGCAATCCTGGGTCCGGGAAATTTTATCCCGCTCCTGGTTTGTCAAAAGATTTGAGATTGGAGTTTTGCATCCTTGCATTGAATGGCTTGACTCCCGTATAGGGAGCAAGCTGGATCGGTCCTCACAAAACCTGCAGACTGCCGGAGAACCGCCGTCGAAGCGCACGTTATGGATTTTGAGCATCGTGGCTGCAGTGCTCGGACTCGCAGGGATTTGGCGAATTGCCTGGATGCTGCGTACGCTCCAAGTCGGCGACTGGGCTGCGATCGGGCTTGGAACAATGGCAACCTTTTTGCGGGTAACCCTTGCGCTTGTTATCGCTCTCATCTGGACGGTGCCGCTGGGGGTAGCCATTGGAACCAACCGCAAACTGGCTGCCGTTCTCCAGCCTGTGGTTCAGGTAACCGCCTCTATTCCGGCTACGGCTCTGTTTCCCGTCCTTCTGCTGGCATTGGTGCGGCTGCCCGGCGGACTCAATATTGCGGCCGTGGTTTTAATGCTGTTGGGAACTCAGTGGTATCTGCTTTTTAATGTCATTGCCGGTGCGGCGGCTATTCCTCAGGATTTGCGCGACACAACGGATCTTCTACGCTTGTCGCGCCGGGATCGCTGGCGCAATTTGATTTTGCCTTCTCTCTTCCCCTATCTTGTCACCGGCTCCATTACGGCAAGCGGCGGCGCCTGGAATGCCAGCATTGTCGCCGAACACGCTCAATTTGGCGGTCAAAATCTTGCCACAATCGGCATCGGGGCCCTGATCGCCACGGCTACCGGCAAAGGAGATTATCCGCTGCTCCTTGCATCCACGCTGGCATTAATTTTTACGGTGGTATCCATCAATCGGCTTTTTTGGAGGTGGCTGTATCGAATTGCGGAGGAACGCTTTCGCCTGGATTAATCAGGCGCGCGTTCACAGGAAAGGAATGCGGGAATCCACGCAGGAGGCAATACTGTATGGCTATGAATTCCACTTTGCCTGAGTCCACAGGCCTGCTCGAACTAAAAAGCATAAACAAAGTTTACGGCGCCGGAGGCAAGGGTTTCGTCGCTCTGAAGGATGTGAATATTAAAATCAATGCCGGCGAGTTTGTTTCGCTTCTCGGCCCCTCAGGCTGCGGCAAATCTACGTTATTGCGCATAATCACCGGGCTGAACGTCGCAAGCTCAGGGGCCGTTCTTTATAACGGCCGGGAGTTAACCGGCATCAATCCACATGCCACTATAGTATTTCAGACCTTTGCCCTCTACCCCTGGCTTACGGTTCAGGAAAACGTGGAACTGGCATTGAAGGCCCGCGGAATACCGGCGGAAGCCCGCCGGGCCCGAGCCATCAAATTGATTGATACCGTCGGCCTTGATGGTTTTGAATCCGCCTATCCCCGCGAGCTTTCCGGAGGAATGAGGCAAAAGGTGGGTTTTGCGCGCGCCATGGCCGTTGAGCCGGAACTTCTTTGCCTCGACGAGCCCTTTTCTGCGCTCGATGTGCTTTCTGCAGAAGCTCTGCGCGGCGAACTCATGGAACTGTGGCTGAACAGAGCCATCCCCACGCGGGCGATCCTGATGGTCACTCACAATATCGAGGAAGCGGTATTCATGGCAGACAGAATCATAATAATGGATAAGGATCCCGGCCGCATCGTGGCCGAGATGCCCGTTGTGCTGAGACATCCGCGTCAGCGAAAAGATACGGCATTCCAGGCGATTGTTGACCGCGTTTATGCAACGGTTGCAGGAAAAACTCAACCGGATGCAGAAGAATTGGGCCTTGCGCCCGGCAGGGGAAAAACCAGACGTCTGCCGGCGGCCCATCTCAATTCCTTGGCCGGCCTATTGGAAAAGCTGTCAAGTGAAGGGGCACAGGCCGATATTTATCGTCTTGCGGGTGAGATAGCAATGGAATTGGACGACATCCTGCCCATTGTCGAAGCCGGAGAATTGCTGGGTTTTGTGAATGTGCGGGAAGGCGATCTGCAGCTGACTCCGCTGGGACGCACTTATGCCGATGCCAGCGTACTCGGGCGCAAAGAAATGTTGGCCGGACGCATTCTGCGATTGCCGGTAATAAGCTGGATCTATGAGACTCTGCAGCAGGACGACAATCATCGAGTGGCAAGAGAATACTTTGTCGATAAATTGCGGCCGGATTTTCACGATCGAGCTGAAAAGCAATTGGATCGAGCAATTAACTGGGGCCGTTTTGCCGAGCTTTTTACATTCGATGACGACACGGATGAACTGTATCTGGAATGATGCGGGGCAATCAGCCTTGCTTGCGCGGTTCGCGATAGCCCGGGCTTCCATCGAGGATAAATACCAGTATCCGTTCCCCGGTCACGGTGGAGATATCGGTGTGCATGCTGACAACTTTGCGTCCGGTTGCGTATTGCTGGCATGCTCCCGATGGATGCAGCTGCCGGAGAAGGCCGTTCCCGATCGCCCCATGCCGGAT